>JAIXVB010000471.1 GCA_027483245.1 Verrucomicrobiaceae bacterium
AAGACACGGACTCTCCATAACTCTGCACGAGCTGGCTGGTTTCTTGGGCGAAGCGACCTTTCCACATAAACAGGGCGCGGAGAGTAGCGGCAATGCGCCCCGACGCAACTCTGGAGCGGACTCCCCAGCGTCAGGCCAGCGGCGACTTTGATCGGATTCCGTGTCCGGCGCGATTCGGACTCTGCTTTTTTCACTCGACGACACTCCGGGCAAATTGCCTCAACCTGAATTTGCCAAGCTGGAGGAATCCCGCAGAGACATTGATTTTACAATAAAACTCCGAAGGATGTGTAACATGCACAGCCTGATCCGGTATAGACGGTCGCAGCTTCCATTCTCCCTCTGGTCACCCTCCGATGATTTTCTTTTTGCGCCTCAGCCTCCTTTGCCTTGCCCTTGCGGGTATGAGCTCGGCTCATCAGGTGCCCAACATGACGATCGAGGCAGGTTTCACGGAGAAGGGAAAATACACGCTGAAGGTCAACTTTGATCCGCGCCTGTTTCTCTCCAGCCAACCCACCGAGCTTCCCTCTGTCACCGCATCGTGGTATCTCGATCAGAGCGATGCTCAGCGACAGGAAACCCACGCCAAAGCCTGGGAATACCTCACCAAAAATCTGCATGTGCGCTTTGCCGGCAACGGCCTGGACCTGCCGCGCGGCACCCTGATCCCCCTCGATGGCGCGACCAGCACGGAAATCAAACCCGACACGACCGAGCTGCATCTTCTAGGCAGGGTCGAGGGCGAATTGCCCCTGCAAAGCGGGGAATGGATTTTGGAACTGGGGAAGGAAGCCAATGTCAGCCTCATCCTGCTGACCAGCGTCGCAAACGGTCCCCAGGGCAAGTTGCAGGTCATTTTTCCCGGTGAAAGCAGCCGCCCCCTCCAGCTCGACCTCGCTCCTGCAGCCTCGGAAGTCTCCGCCGCTCAAGGCGATGACGAACCCTCGACTTCAGGAGCGCTCGTCATTCCCAGTGGCTTGGCCATGGTGATCGCCCTGCTGTTGCTCATCTTTGTGGTCAGCACCCTGCTCATCAAGCGGCACAGGCCGTGAGAAACTCCACCGTGCGTCGCACATGCCAAGAGCGCAGAAGCCCATCAAGAAAGCCCACGTGCCCGCCATGCGTCGGCGTTTCCAAATGCAACGCGCTACTGTGAAAGGCCAATTCCTGAGGAAATGAAGGCGTGGTGAGCAGTGGATCATCCAAGGCATTCAGCAACAGCGCAGGAATCTGGATGCGACTCAGGTGCGGCAGTGAACTGGCGCGCGCCCAGTAATCCTCAGCATCGCGAAAGCCATGCAGTGGTGCCGTGTAACGATCATCGAACTCACGGATGGTTTTGATCCTGTGAATGCCCCGCGTGTCCAATCCGTCCGGGAAACGCCGCTTTTTGGCCTCCATCTTAGCGGTCAGCGTCTTCAAAAAGCGCTTCAGATAGACACGATTGTCACGCCGCTCATCCAGCACGCGCGCGCTGGAAGCCAAATCAACGGGCGCAGAAATGGCCACCGCAGCGACGACCTGCCAGTGTGCAGGCATCTCCCCCACACACTTCAGCGTGATATTGCCCCCCAGGCTGAAACCCACGAGAGCGATCTGAGGATAGGCATCTGAGGCGTGTTCAATCACCTGCCGCAGATCCCCCGATTCACCACTGTGATAGGAGCGCAGCAGACGATTCTCCACCCCACCACAACCTCTGAAATTCCAGGCCAGCACATTCCAGCCTGCCCGCAGCAGAGCCGCCGTCATTTGGCGAACGTAAGTGGCCTCCGCCGATCCCTCCAGGCCGTGAGAAAGAATGGCCAAACGACGATTCCCCGCGTGATGCCAGCGCAGGTCCAAAAAATCTCCATCAGGCAGTTCCAAGCGCTCATGTTTGCCAAGCTCCGACTGGGTTCGAGGCAGCATCACCGGCAGGAGCGTCTGAAGATGCCCACCGCGCAAAAGCCGGGGTGCCTGATAACTGGAAGTGACGACGGGCATGGAGGTCTGGGACAGCTCGCTAATAGCCGCTGACTCGCGTTTCTCAATGCGCGGTGCCGATGAATTTGAGAAAGGGACAGCGGGCATCTGTCTAAATTGTCAAAGAGCACCCATTGCCAGTGACGAGGCTGGTTTGAATCATGCTACTCAGTCCATCGGAACGCATGACGACACGCTATGAAATCCAAGGACGCCTGGGTCAAGGGGGCTCTGGCGCGGTTTATCGAGCCTTAGACACGCGGCTGCAACGGGCCGTGGCCATCAAAAAACTGGCCGCCCTGACGGAATCCAATGGCAGTGCCACCTCCACCCACGGTGGGCCGGAGACGCTCCGGCACGAGGCGCTGCTGCTGTCGGGCCTTCAGCATCCGAACATCGTCACCGTTCACGACATCGAGATGGATGAAGAGGGACCCTTTGTGGTCATGGAACTGATCGAGGGCCAGACCCTGGATGCCGTCATCACGCAAGCCCCGCTGCCCTTGAAGGAATTTGGCATCCTCGTGCGCGATTGCCTCAGTGGACTGGCTGCTGCCCACGCACGCGGCATTCTTCATCGGGATCTGAAGCCTGGGAACATCATGCTGACCTGGCTGCCGACTCAAGAAATGCAGTTCAAACTGCTCGACTTTGGCATCGCCAAACTCAGCAGCGCCCCCAGCCTGCAAACCCTGGATCAAAGCGGCGGCCTCCTCGGCAGCATTCATTTCATGGCACCCGAGCAGTTCGAACGCACGCCGCTGGATGCACGCACGGATCTTTACTCCCTCGGTTGTGTTTTCTTCTTCGCCCTCACTGGGCGTTACCCCTTTGATGGAGATACCGTGCCGCAAGTCATGGCCGCGCATTTGCATCATCAGCATGGCCCCTTGAGCGAATGGCGGCCAGATCTGCCGCCAGCCATCATTGCCTGGGTGCTCAGGCTGATGAGTCGCCAACCCGATGATCGACCCGTGAGCAGCGCTGCGGCTCTCACGGAATTTCAGGAAGCGGCGCAGCCTCCGAAACCCAAACCATTGGGCCCTCCGACGATCATCATTCAGACGCCCCTTGTGTCTGCGCCACCCTCCACCCAAGGCCCCAAGTCAGGGCTCTGGATCGCGACCGGGCTCGCGGCATGTTTGGGCTTGGGAGGTTATCTTTTTTGGAAACAACAATCGCCCTCTTCCGTCCCCACCGTTGCAGCCACGACGACTCCAGCTCCAACTCAGGCGGTGATTCCTGAAGTCACCCCGGCCAAAACAACGCTGGCTCATACACCCGAAGATCTCACCGCTCTGCGGGCGCGACTGGATCAACACACCGATGTCGAGGGCACTGTCGTCAGCATTGGCGAAAGCAAAACGGGCCGCACTCGATACGCCAACTTCTCACGCCGTCCTGGTGAGACCATCTCGCTGGCCTTCCGTATGGATGGCCATCACACCGTGCCTCAACGCTCCATCGAGGCCCTGCGCGGCCAACGTGTGCGTGCTCGTGGCAAGGTCACCGAATTTCGCGGTGACCTTTTACTCTACGTGGACCGTGTCGAAGACCTGCAACAGCTGCCGTGATCAACGCGTGGCCCGCAGACGAATGAAACGCCGATCGCCGGTCACGGCATCTCGCACCACTCGCGTACGCACCCCCGCCGTCACGACATCACTCACCTCCACGGTGTGACCAAGGCCGGAAAACCAATCCACGAGATTTTCACTCACCTCAACGACGCCTGTCACCTCGGAGATCCCAGCCGGAACAGAATGAGTGAGCGTCAGATACGCTGCTGGGAGGCTGACCATTTCCTGCAACTGCGTTGGCTGGCTCGGATCCGCGCCCAAATAAAACTCCAAGAGATTGTTCAAGCCATCGCCATCGGCATCAGCGACGTCGTTGCCAACATCCGG
>JAIXVB010000436.1 GCA_027483245.1 Verrucomicrobiaceae bacterium
ATGAGATCAAAGCCTTCATCGACTTGATGAGTGTTTACCACTTCCCCGGAGACATCTTAAACGCGCGAGAATCAGGTCAAACCAATGGCAATGACACCATCTCGTTCACCTATGACTTCGAGATGAAGCAGAAGTGGGAAGCCGACCTCATTCCGTTTTATGCCATCGGCAACGGCGACTATTTCTGCGTCAGCGCAAAGGAAGGGCGTGACAGTGCTGTTTACTACTGGAGGCACGATGATCATTCGGCATCGAAAGAGAACGCATCTTTTGCGGAGTGGGTGAAGGCGTTGCCTGAGTTCTTGTCCTGAGAGATGCTTCACCAACACAGCAGCTCTGCAAAACTCCAGCTCGTCGCGAAGCTCCTCGGCTCCGCACCGTTGCCAACCGCTGATGATGCTCCGCCCGCTCCCGCCCCTGCCGCAAAGGAGAGTGCTGCTCATCGCAGCAGCTCCGCACCCGCCGATGAACCGCCCTTCCAGTGTAGTTCGCGAAGCTCACCAGCTCCGCACCAACCAAGCGGTAACCACGACACAATGCGGTGTATAGTGCAGCAGGCCGCCACCCGGCCCGAGCGCCGGGACCCGGCGGCCTGCTGTGCGCTCGCAGAGCCTCGCCACTATACCCGCTCCCGCACCTGCGGGATATAGTTACCTCGTTCCCTATATCAGGCGGCTGCGTTCGTGCCTCACCTCCGCCGCAAGTGCTCAGGCCGCAAGGCCGCCAGGCACCACCCCCCGGATCAGTCGAGTGCCTGCGGTGATCCCCGCGACGACGGCGTCCAACACAGCCGCAGAGATCGCGAAACGGACGACGACCTATGGATGGGACATGTTTGATCGTCTGCTCACGGTGAGCCAGCCGGTGGCTGGCAGCACGGTCAAACAAACCTTCAACTACTCCTACGACTACCGGACCCGACGGACCATGGTGCACCAGGGGGCGCAGGGGACAGTGCCGGTGAAATACACCGCCGTGGTGTTCAGCGGAGGAGTGAGCGTGGCCGAGTATGAGAAAACGGTCACGACAGCACCGGGCATGGGGCCGGGGCTTGAGACGCGAGGAGTGCCGATCGAGGGCGGTAGAAAGATCAAGGACACTTTGCCCGAAGGCATTACCGACGTGAAAAACGCGCAAGGTGACGTATTCAAAAGCGTTCACACGCCACCATCAGCACCTCATGCTGGAATGTCTCAGCACGTTCACCCCAATTACAGAAATGTTCTGCCTGATGGTAGTGTTCGTAGTGGCGTTTCAAAGGCAGCGGATCCACTATCCCGACAGGATATCATTGATGCGACAAGACCCGGAGCTCAGAGAACAGGGGGAAACTAAATGAAGAAAGACATCACCGAATTAGTTCTCGCTTGGGTGGGATGTTGTCGCGAAACGTGGGGCAACTGGTTCAAAGACCGCTGTTATGACGCTGATCGTTTTTCCGACGTTGAAAACGCACTTTTCAAGGCACTCATCGCCGATGAAGTCGGCGTATCCCTCGACCCAGCCAGCCTTGGACTGGTTGACGTCGTTTATCAGAGGCATGTGGATGGGCCAAGGCAGTTTTGTCTGAAACAAAGAGCAGGAAACATATTCTGCCAGTCGGTTGATGTTTCACTTGAAGCCCACGCTACTTACAAGCTGAGATCCATTGATCCGCTGGGAACCATGATGGATGGGGAGGCGTATGCTGAAGTCTTTTATCGGGAGGGATACATTTTAGAGCCAATTGGTGGACTTCTTTACTTTGTGACTGTCCCCGATTCGCCGTCGCAAGCCCCGCGGGGCTGAGCAGTATGAAACCCGCATCGAACCCCAACTACGATTGCCATCCCATGACTTGACTCTATGACAAGACTGTTTTGCTGCTTTTGTCGCTGAGCGCCCCGGCAATAGGGGAATACAGCGATTTTGGCGATCCTCCATTGCCGCAAAGAGTGTAAGGGCACCCTTCAAATCCGGTGAAATCATTACTCGCGAGTTTTCAAGCTCCAGGCGTGTCGTTTTTCACCCCGGCGAATGTTGAGAACGGGCCGACGACGTCTATGTGGGACTTGATGGACCGCAGGGTCCGATTCCCACGGCTCGGTCGGACGAAGCAATCGTTGGGTGGAGATTGAGAAAGAAGGAAAGCGGTTCATTCCCTGTGGCTGAGCTGCAATCTATGGCTGTGCTGGGATACGGTCCCTGTTGGAGTGGCTTGGGACGGATCAGAGATGACAACGTCCTTCAGGTCACCGCCTAACCAAGATCTCGTCCAGGTGCGTTGGGTCTATGCTTGTTCAAAACTCGGAATCACGCTGTGCTAGGGAAGGCTCAGGAATGGCAGAAAAATGCAGCCTTGCCACGCCGCTGCGTTTCAGATAGACGACCGTGAATGAAATTGCACGCTTTGGCCTGGATCCTTTTGGGCGTGGTCTCTGGGTTTTACCTGACTGCCTGGAGCCAGGATGTTCCAAACAAGATCACGGTGACGATCACCGCCGTGAAAGAGAGTGACTGGCAGAGAGAGTCCATCACCAACCAAACGGGACTGCGTGAGCGATTGGGGGCGAAGACACTGGTCGAGCTGCATGGAGAGCTGAAGGAAAGTGGCGAACTGATCCTGCGTCATGGTCAGGAGCGCAGCATCGTGGAACACTGGGACTTTGGGGAAGGCATCGATGAGGTCATTGCCAAGAAAACCATCCAGGAACTCATCGGTACCGAAGTGCGTGTGGAGAAAGTCGAGACCAAGGAAGCAAGGCTGCGCCTCAACCTGAGGCATGACATCCAGCCGCCGCAGATGCAGTCCATGACTTATGCCACGGCAGCCAAAGAGACGGAGCGTGACAGACTCAGCGTCACGGCTCCGCGCTTCGAGCGCCTGCGCTGGCAGGGCGAGGTGACCGCGTCGAAGGATGAGCAAGTGATCGCCAGCTTTCCTTCGCCCAGCGAGGCGGACACACGGCTCGTGGTCTTTCTTCAGGGCGGCAGTGACAGCACTTTCGAGCCGAACGCAGAGATCCGGCAGACGATCTATCGCGTGCCTGAGCTGGACATGATCGAGTGGTTGCTAGACGGTGA
>JAIXVB010000103.1 GCA_027483245.1 Verrucomicrobiaceae bacterium
AATCCGACAGCGACGGGAGCTCACAACATCGTCCTGGGTGGTTTTGACAACGGTATCTCAGTGGGGGCGACTAACGAATACGTCTTCCATGTGGTCAACCCGTCCTCGGCAGCCTCCTCGCCGACGCTACGCACGACCATCGCCTCTCCTCTGACTTCCACAGCGGACATCACCAAGGCGGGCCGGGGCACGCTGGCCCTCACCGGCACGAACAGTGCCGGGGGCGGAACGAGAAAAACCACCATCAATGAAGGCATCCTTGAGATCACCGATCTCGATAACATTGGTGGAAACACGGGGGGATTGGTCTTTGCCGGAGGCTCGCTGCGTCTATCCAGCACTTACTCGGGAGACGATCTTTCCACTCGCAGCCTGTCCTTCCTGAATGGAGGCGGAACGATTGACACGAATGGTTCGTCTGTTGCCTTTGCGAACGGCTTGGGTTCAGGTGTAGGCACCTTCACAAAGGCTGGTCTTGGCAATCTGACGCTCAATGCTTCAACGACACTGACGGGGGGCACGATTTTGACCGGTGGCACTCTGACTCTGGGCGCAAACAACGCGATTGGCAGTGGTGACTTGAGCCTCGGTGGTGGGACGACTTTCGCTCTTGGATCAAACAACATCAATGTCCGCCTTGTCACCACTAGTGGAACAAGCCCTCTCCTCACGGGCACCGGCATCATCACGGCTAGCAATGGGTTTAACTTCAATCACACAGGTGATACTAGCATCAGTGCAGTGCTTGCAGGTGCTGGGCGGCTCCTCAAGACACAAGCCAACGTTCTCACACTCTCAGGATTGAACACCTACTCGGGCACCACCGAAATTCAGTCCGGCATTTTGAGCTTTGATAGCATCACCAATGTTGGTGGAGGTGCCAGTGCGCTGGGGAGTGTGGCCAATGTCGAAAATGGCATCATTCGTATGGGTCTTGGAACAGCAGCCACCACACTGAACTACACAGGAACAGGACACAGCAGCAATCGCCTCGTAGGCATGCAGGGCACCACGGAAGGCATCACTCTTGATGCGGATGGCACCGGGGCCTTGGGACTCGGTGGCGTGCGATTTGAAAATGCGGGCAATAAGACACTCACTCTGCGCGGTTCCTCCAATGCACTCACCATCGACAATACGCTGGGTGAAATCCGTGAAGTGGGTGGTGTGCTCACCTTGGTCAAGGCAGATGCGAACAGCTGGCAGCTCAATGCCGTCAACGTTTACACGGGTCCCACACAGATTGACAATGGGACGCTCAAATTGGGCGTGAACAATTCGCTGCCTATCACCACGGCGGTGCGCTTAGGCTCTGGGGCTGCGGGGGTCACTCTGGATTTGAATGGCTTTGATCAGACCATTGGTTCACTGACATCGACGAATAACAGCGTTTCGGTCGCCAATAATCTGATCATTGATGCTGGGAACACTTTGACCGTGAATGGAGCTGTCACCTTGGGTGTCAACCTTGCAAGCTCAACGACGCTCTTCACTGCTTCTGGTGGGGGTTCTTTCGTCAACAACAACGATGGTGGCACTTTCCAGATTGGCGGAGCTACTGGTGGGACCAACGTCAACGCTGTCACTGCGGATTTCGGCGGGCTCGCCAACTTTACGGTCAACCTTGGGGCGACTGGAACATTCCGTGTTGGCGATAACAACACAAATACCAGTGGGAGTCCTTCCACGATTACCCGACTTCGACTTGCCGACACGGCCAATGTGATCACTGCAGGAACTATCAATATTGGTGAAGGCGCTCGCCAAACCTCAACCAATACACTCAGCCTCGGTGGCGGAACAAATGTTCTCAATGCTGACACGATCAACATCGGAGGCAATAATGGGCGTGCATCAGGGACACTGAGTTTCTTCGATGCCGATGGTTCTGTGACGATTCGCGGAGCCTTGGGGGGCATGACTCGCGCCGATGTGACGATGACCAATTCTGCGTTTACCACTGGGGCTAACCAGACAAATGACTTTCTCCTCGCTGGTCACAATTCAGATGTCCTTATTGATGAATTCACAATGGCCGCGCGATCTTCTAGCACGGGAGGAGTCACGGCGAATTTCACCTTTGACGAGGGCGTTCTCGACATCACAACACTGAACATGGCTAGCCGCACGGGTGCAGGTACGGGAGGGGCCACCGCCACAGTCACTTTAGGAGACAGCGTTGCTCCAGGCGCACCGACCACCAACATTGGCGTGCTTAACATGGCCGTGAATACCAGCGCTGGGGGTGCGGTGGTGGCTGATCTGAATGTCACGGGTGGCAATGTGAACATCGGTGATGGCCTCAATACCGGCACTGCTATCAACATGGCTAATGCTGGTGCGGGTCGCACGGTTACCTCCACCCTTGATTTGACGGGTGGTGTCGTGAATATCACTGGCGACATCGTTCGCACAGGCGGAGCGGGCACGGAAAATGCCACGGTTACCCTGGCTGGATCAACGCTGAATCTGAATGGCAATAGTCTTGGCGAGACAACTCGGGCCATCACCTTTGTCGCGCAGTCAGGCTCGCTCAGTGGACTCGCTGAACTCAATGGAGGGGGTATTCTGAACAAAACCACGGCAGGAACCCTCACGCTCGGCAATGGCAATACTTACACAGGTGGGACGACTCTGAATGGTGGCACGTTGTTGGTGAACAACACCCTCGGCTCTGCCACCGGAACAGGAGCTGTTACCACGGTAGCGACCACTCTGTTGGCCGGTAATGGCTCGATTCAGGCGAATCCGAACAACAACCTAGCCATTGGCGGCAACTTGAGTGTGGGCAACAGCGCAGATGTAACAGGCCAAGTCTTGACCCTGGGCACTTCAGGCACTGGAACGACCACTCTTGGTGGCTCCGTCAGCTTCGATTTGTTCTCGGGCCACGATTCAGCCACTCTCAATGGTCTCAGTGCAAGCGACCGCCTCATCGTGAGTGGGTCCAGTGGTTTGATCTTTGATACCAACGCTGCGCTGAACCTGAACACGCCTTTGCCAACGAGCAGTTACACTTGGACGGAAGGCACGTCTTGGCAGCTCTTTGATTGGTCTGGCCTCACCGGCGGGTTCACAGGTTCGTTCAGCAACCTGACAGGCACTCAAGGCAACTTTGTAGGCTTGCCTGATCTTTCGACATTCAGCCTCGGCTGGGACATCAGCAATCTCTACAGCGCAGGAACGATTGGCATCGTGGTGATTCCTGAGCCAAGCCGCGCCCTGCTTCTGCTCGTTGGATTCTGTGCGCTGGGTCTGCGCCGTCGTCGCAAGTAGTCTTTTCCGTGTCTTGACACTCATCTGGCGCTGGAGCAAACAGGCCCTGCATGAGTGTCACCCCCCCGTTTGATTTGCCACAAACGACAGCCTTGATCCGCTGTCGCCGCTCCATCAAGCCCGTGGACATGGACCCGGCTCGTGTTGTGCCAGAGTCTCTCTTGCGAGAGTTGCTGGAGAATGCCACTTGGGCACCGACCCATGGCCTCACGGAGCCGTGGAAGTTTCACATCTATCAGGGAGATGCTCGTCAGCGCTTGTCACAGCAAATGCAGCAGGTCTATCAAGAGATCACTCCAACTTCCGAGTTCCGTGAGGATAAGATGAAAAAGATGGGGGACAATCCACGGCTCACGCCGGTGATCATTGCAGCGGTGATGGAGCGCCGAGGTGGCACCAAGATTCCTGAAATCGAGGAGATCGAAGCGGTCGCCTGTGCTCTCCAAAATCTGCAACTCAGTGCCACCGCCGCTGGCTTGGCCTGTTATTGGTCATCGCCCCCGCTCTTGGAGGCGCATGCATTTAAAAAGTGGTTAGGCTTAGGCGCTGAGGATCGCTGTGTTGGCCTCATTTATCTGGGTTGGCCAAAGGCGGGGTTGACGCCGCCCCGCAGTGTCCGGCAACCGCTCGAAACCAAAGTGGTCTGGCATCATGTTTGACGCGTTCACATCAGGGTGGGAATCCTTTTCCCAAATGATTCAGGGCATCCCGTATGAGGTGCTCGGCGTCTGGTTGCTGACGAGTTGTCTGCTTTTGGTGGGGATGATTGGTTCAGTCGTTCCTCTGTTGCCTGGACCGTTTTTAATCTTCATCGCGGGCATTTTACACACCCTTTTGTTGCCTCAAAATGGCATGAGCTGGCAGGGCATCGTCCTGCTCAGTTTTTGGCTTGTGTTGGCCTACGTAGTGGACATGGCAGCGGGCGCACTCGGGGCTCGTTGGTTCGGTGCCAGCCGTTGGGGCATCGCGGGTGTCTTTGTCGGCGGCATCGTCGGTCTCTTTTTTGCTCCGCTGGGCTTCATCCTTGGCCCATTGCTGGGGGGGCTAGCCTTTGAACTCACGTTCGCCAAAAAAGAAATGGCCCCAGCGGTCAAATCCACATGGGGCACATTGCTCGGAACCGGTGTTGGCCTCGTGCTGAGGTTGGGGATCAGCTTGGCCATGGTTGCCACGGTGCTTTTGGACGCACTGTGGTTCTGATCAGGTTACTTCTTCTGGCGTGTGATGCGCACGCCCATCTTGCCCAAGATCGGGTCTGCCGATTGTCTGCCATGCAGCCAATATTCGGCTCCCGGTTCATCGGGCTTGTCGTTGCGGTCCATCAAACCAGGAGGTTCACTTTCGACTCCCGTGGTTGGTGTGTCCGCAGCCGGGGGCGTTGAGGATTTCACACGCTTGTATTGCACACCCATCTTGCCCTGAATCGGCGAGTGGGCAGCGTAATATTTACGGCCGTCCAGCTCCTGGCTGCTGCTACAGCTCGCGCCACACAGGGTGATGAAAAGCAAAACGGGAAGGTAAAAAGGAATCTTCATAGGGTGAGAACAGGTGAGCAGATACCATAGCCCAATCGCCTTTGGAAAAGAAATGTTTACGATGTCGATTGTGACAGAAACTCGTAGGCCTTGACCAAGCTTGACTGAGTGAGGAAGTGATTCAGCTGTGCTGGCAGGATGGGCTTGAGCCGTTGATGCTCCGATTGAAGAGCCTCAGACAGACGCTGAAGCTCGGCAAGATGAGCCGCGGGGTCTCGGTCACGAAAAGCATGATCTGCAATCAGATCCAAACGCTGACGCAGCAAATCTCGAAGCTGAACAAGCTCGGGTTTCACAAGGATTTGTCGATCAACAGTGCCGCCGCACGTCGCGGGTTCGGGTGATAGCCATTCATGCTCGCGCGGATTTTTTTAGCTCGATCCACACAGGCCTCAGCTTTTTGGAAGTCGCCTGAGGCTTTGTAAACCGCCCCCAGATTGATGTAGGTTTGAGACAAGTCAGCGGAATCCATTTGGTCGTTCGCTAGATTTTGTCGGATGTAGAGCGCTTGCTCATGCATCTGCTGTGCGTGCTCCACATCCATGTTGGCGTAATAAAGCACGCCGAGATTGTTGAAAACACTGGCCACGCGAGCGCTCTGATCACCATCCGTACGCTGAAAAATCTCTAGAGCTTCTTGGTAATAGAGCTCTGCTTTTTGATAATCGCGGAGCTGTTTGAAGATCATGGCGAGATTGTTTTTGATCGTCGCCACTTTGTCACTGGTCGCGATCCCGCCCGCTTCGGCGATCTTCAATGCCTTTTCGTAAAATTGGCAGGCCTGATCCATCCGCCCCCAGCGATCATACAAATGGGCGAGCAGCGAATGAATGCCGGTGAGCAATTCAGGATCCGGTTTTCGTTGTTCCTGAGCCCGATAGAGAGCCTCACGATACAGGGATTCAGCTTTGCGAAAATCGCCCTCCTTTTGCCGCAGATCCGCCAAGACACTGATCTGCTCAACCAAGGCCCCAATCCGCGTGGAATCATGGTATGCCACGCGACGCGCCTCTTCGACGCTGCGAGAGGCGGAAGCGATCTGGCGCTCCAAGTTGGGGTCCACGGTTGTTGAGTTGGCGGGAAGTTGCGACGAGCCTAGCTAGCGTCGCGGTAAGATTGGGCAAGGTTGGCGATGTTATTGCGCGCACTCGCCATCATGTCGCGGGAGACACCTGCGTTCTCATACCAGTGCGTGTAGGCGTGGTTATCAAACATGATGTCAAACTGGGCAATCAAGCGCTCAAAGACGGCCGCGATTCCTGTGTGATTGACCAGAGCCAGTCCGCTGGAGGCATACCCTTCAGGTGCCGTTTCTGCGTAACCCAGCTTCAAGCCGCCGGAGGAGGGCATGTAACTAGCGTAATTCAGGGATTTGCGGATCGTGGCCATGTTTTCATCCACATCCTTCGCTTTCACATCTCCGCGGAAGAGTGCGCTAGCGGCGAGATAGACGCCTTGTTGCCAGTCGATGGCGGCGGTGAAATTGTCTTGGGAGAAGGTTTCACGCGCGAGGTCAGGGAAATTGGTTCTCATTTGACCCTCTTGGCCAGGTGCCCGCATCGGTGCGAAACTTGCCGTTAGGAAATGATTGCCAGGGAAGGGGACCAAGTTGGTGACGAACTCACTGAGGTCGGTATTCAGCTTGCCGGGGAAACGCAGAGAGGCCGTCACCGAGCTGACGATCAGCGCGATGATCTGGTTCAAGTCCATGTAGTTGGGGCTGCGCTGGAGCTTTGATTTGGCAATGCGGAAAAGAGCTTCGTTGTCGAGAATCACGGCTGCATCGGCATTGTCGAGAATGCGCTGAAGCGTGAGGATCGCATTGTAAGGCTCGACTGCAGAGTCAGAGATCAGAGGTGAAGGTGCGACGGAAAAAGTGAAGATGCGCTTTTTCGGATAAGCCTGACGAAGACGCTCAAGAATCAGCGAGCCGAGACCTGAGCCCGAGCCACCGCCAATGGAGTGCGTCATCAAGAAGCCTTGCAGGCCTTTGGTTTTTTCCACGGCGCTGTCGATCACGTTCATGATCTGATCGATCACACGTTCGCCTTCCACATTGTAGCCACGGGCCCAGTTATTGGCCGCCCCAGGGATTTTCCGGACAATACTACTTTCATCAAACAACTGGGCCATGTCACCGCCTTCGATACGGGCGATGACTCCAGGCTCGAGATCCACCAGCACAGCGCGTGGGATGTATTTCCCATCACGGACCTTGTGAAAGAACACCTCCATGTTGGTGTTCGCCGCAGCGCTGCTGCCTTCTTTAGGCGTGCCAGCTTCGGTCAGGCCATGCTCGCGCAGGGCAAGCCGCCAAAAGCGATCTGCGATTTGATTGCCGCACTGTCCGACGTGAATGCTCAGAATCTCTCTCACTGTATGTCCTCCGGGATGTTTCTTGAAACGATGGGTCTCTTAATGGCTCAAATCGATGTTAGCGTCGGCGATCGACAAGGTCACGCAGACTCATGGAGCCACGTGAATCATCCGTTGCGGATGCATAACCCGCAGTGCGTGGGCTACTCTCACCGCCAGTGTCTTGAACCTTGGCTTTGGCACCGCTTTCTTCAGCGACTTGATAGCTTTGAATCAGCTCCTGAGCAGAGGCGCGGAGGGTATTGATCTGCTCCTCAGACATCCCTTCATTGAGATACCAATTGGCGAAGGCCTTGCGCTGCCACAGCTTGTCGAAGTTATGGCAGATCCGGTCCAGCACACGGGCGATTTCTGTGTTGTTGGCCAGTAGCACCATGCTCTTGCGATGGGAGATGCCAGACTGTTCGACATAACCAATTTTGAAAGCCGTCGGGATCCAATAAGTCAGAGGTAGTTTTTCGCGCATCGCTGCCAGAGCCGCATCGGCTTGGGGCTTATCATCCATGATGCCGCGGTATAAAACCGCCGTGCTAAGGAAGCGACCTTCCATTGGCGAACAAGCTGCAAAGACCGATCCGTTGTCGAACAGAGATTTGATCATGTCATCAATGCCCATCTCCTCGAACTTGCTCCGATCTGGAGGAGTGAGGGGCGCAAAAGCACACATCAAGAAGTGCAGCGAGGGCTGAGGAACGAGGTTGGTGAGCAACTCACGAAGGCTGATTTCGACCGTGAGGAAACCACTGAAACGCATGGAGGCAGTGATGCCAGCAAGGGCCTCTGTGATGAGCAGATTGAGATCGTCCACGGTTGGGCTCTCAATGTTCCATTTGCGATGGGCCAACTCGAAAAGAGCCTCATTGTCAAAGATCAAACAGGCATCCGCAGAACGACGCAATGTATTCAGGGCAAACACGGTGTTGTAAGGCTCTGTCACCACCGAAGAGACCTGAGGTGAGGGCAGCACCGCACAGCTCAAGACAGGAGCTTCAGGATACTTTTCCTTGATCGATTCGATGAGCAGAGAGCCGAAACCTGATCCTGAACCGCCGCCGATGGCATGCAAAACGATGATGCCGCCGACATTGTCGCATTTATCGATTTCGTAATCGATGCGGGCCAACACTTCAGGCAGCACTTCGCGCCCAGCTCCCAGGTAACCCACAGCGAAGTTGCCTCCAGCTCCTTCGGTGCGTGAAATCAAATTGGCAGGATTGAAGAGTGAACCACTGGTGGCCTTGACGTTGTCGATCACGCTTGGCTCCAGATCCACCATCACAGCGCGTGGCACATAACTGCCTGAGGGGGATTCACCGAGCTTAGAAAAAAAGGAACTCCAGTTGCCCCGAGGGGCCGCGCCTTGAGCCGTTTGTCCCGTCAGAGGGTCAATGCCGTGCTCCAAACAAACAGTTTTCCAAAACGAGGAGGCGATTTGATTGCCTGCCTGTCCGATCGAAACGACAATTGTGTTATTTACCTTCATTCAGTGATTCCAATTTCAAGCATTTCTATTACATTTGAGAATAATTGCAACTATTGTTCTCAAAATGAAAACTTCAGTATCTACAAGCAAGTTTGATCCCAATTTGAGTTCAAGGTTTTGAAAAGTTTGCTCCCGCTTTTCACCTCGAAACCTTCGAAAACGAAGTTATCGGAGTGCGGGTTGCTTTCCAATTAAATTGTAGTGTGGTGCTTCACAATTTTATTAAAGAATAACGAGCTAACTAAACATTCCATCATTGCAATAGTTGCCATCAATCCAAGAGATCGAGGCCATTCAAACGGCAATTTGAAATTAGAAGGGGGCTCGATTGAGCTTCCTGGGGGAAACCTAATCTGGCCGCTGGCGGACTGGACCATCGTAAAGCGATTAAGGCGCTCATCTCTCCTGAATTGTGGAAGATAACGTTGATGGCAAATTCTGGTTCAGAAACGACGGCGCTGCAGAAGTCATTCGCATGGCGTTCGGAACCCAAGGCGGCTTGAGGGTGGGACGGAGCGTCACTTCCAGTAGATTCGAGGAGGCCAGCAGATTAACTTCGGACCCAGCTGTTGGCCGCCTCGAATCTGCGGGTGTTTTGTGGAAGTGATTCGAGAGGCAATCTACACGAGCGTTTTTGTTTGCTCTCGGGAGGTAAAGCTCAAACGGACACCGGACATCGAAGACACGCAACGTTAGCGGGAGACGCCTGGAAAGAGGATAGCGCTGGATTGAATCCAGGCATGAAAAAGCCCTGTGAAGGAATTCCCTCACAGGGCTTTCGAAGCGAATCACTTCGCCGTGGTGAAGGTCTCCATCGAGACCCTTGGATTACTTCGCAGCTTTTTTCGCGGCCTTCTTAGCAGCTTTCTTGGCTGGAGCAGCCTTCTTGGCTGGAGCAGCTTTCTTGGCTGGGGCAGCTTTCTTGGCTGGGGCAGCAGCCTTCTTGGCTGGAGCAGCTTTCTTCACTGGGGCAGCCTTCTTGGCTGGAGCAGCTTTCTTTGCGGCGGCTTTTTTTGCAGCTTTCTTAGCCATATTGGTGTTCCTCTTGTTGTTGTTGGTTGCTTTGTTTGTTTGTTTTGCCGCAGGAGCAGCTTTGCTGCTACTACGGACATTCTTTTCCGCACCAGCTTTGGCAGCGGCGCGTTTTTCCTCAATCGCAGCCTGCGCAGCGGCAAGACGGGCGACAGGGACACGGAAAGGACTGCAACTGACGTAGCTGAGACCCACGGAGTGGAAGAATTTCACACTGTCCGGATCACCGCCATGCTCACCGCAGATGCCGAGCTTGATGTCAGGACGTGTGGCACGGCCTTTCTCAATGGCGATCTTGACGAGCTGGCCAACACCGGTTTGGTCGAGGCTAGCAAAGGGGTTCTTTTTGAAGATTTCATTCTCCGTGTAAGGGAGCAAGAAATTGCCCATGTCGTCACGGCTGATGCCGAGTGCGGTCTGGGTCAGGTCATTGGTGCCAAAGCTGAAGAACTCGGCAGTCTGAGCGATTTCGTCAGCGGTCAAAGCGCCACGTGGCACTTCGATCATGGTGCCGACGCTGTAGCTCAGCTTCACCTTCTGTTCTTTCTGCACGAGAGCAGCCACTTCATGCACAATGGCGACTTGGAGGTCGAGTTCCTTCTTGAAGCCAACCAGAGGAATCATGACTTCTGGTTTCACCTTGATGCCTTTCTTCTGGACTGCAGCAGCAGCTTCAAAGATCGCGCGTGCTTGGGTCTCCGTGATTTCTGGGTAGGCGATGCCGAGGCGGCAACCGCGGTGACCGAGCATCGGGTTGAACTCATGAAGAGCATTGACGCGGGAAATGACTTTCTCCGTGGAAATGCCGAGCTTCTTAGCGAGTTCGCTCTGGGACTTCTCGTCATGAGGAACGAATTCGTGAAGCGGTGGGTCAAGCAGACGAATGGTCGCAGGCAGGCCTTTGAGGGCTTCAAAGATGCCGATGAAATCTTCACGCTGATAGGGAAGGATCTTGGAGAGGGCAGCCTTGCGAGCTTCCACGGTTTCAGCCAGGATCATTTCACGGACGGCGTCGATGCGGTCACCCTCAAAGAACATGTGTTCTGTGCGGGTCAGACCGATGCCTTGAGCGCCGAACGCGATGGCGTTGCGAGTTTGCTCTGGATTGTCAGCGTTGGTGCGGACCTGAAGGCGGGTGGCCTGGGCACACCATTTCATAAGCTGGTTGAAGCTCTTGAACTTCTCAGTGCCTTGGGCAGCGGTGTCGCCACCGATCATGCCGGTGATGATCTCAGAATCAGCCGTTTTCAGCTGGCCACCGTAAACGATGCCACTGGTGCCGTCGATGGAGAGGTAGTCACCTTCTTTGAAGGTTTGGCCCGCGACCGTGACGGTCTTGGCTTCATAGTCGATCTCCAGAGCAGAAGCGCCGCAGATGCAAACTTTGCCCATCTGGCGGGCGACGAGAGCGGCGTGGGAGGAGACACCACCTTTGGCGGTCAGGATGCCTTCCGCTGCGATCATACCGCGAAGATCTTCAGGGCTGGTTTCGTTGCGAACAAGGAGGACCTTCTCACCCTTCTGCTCGGCGAGGACCGCACGGTCTGCATTGAGGTAGATTTTTCCAGAAGCCGCACCAGGACCGGCAGGAAGACCTGTGGCGATGGCTTTGGCTTTCTTGACGTCAGCAACGTCGAAGATTGGAGCAAGGAGCTGGTCAAGCTGATCGGCAGGATTGCGCAACACGGCGGTTTCCCAGTCGATGAGTTTTTCCTTCACCATGTCGATGGAGAACTTCAGAGCGGCAGCGGCGGTGCGCTTGCCATTGCGAGTCTGAAGCATGAACAACTTGCCCTGCTGGATGGTGAACTCGACATCCTGCACGTCTTTGAAGTGCTTTTCGAGGGTTGCGCGGACCTTCAGCAATTCAGCATAGGACTTCGGCATCGCGTCCTTCAGCTTCAGCACAGGCTCAGGAGTGCGCACGCCGGCAACGACGTCTTCACCTTGAGCATTGATGAGGAACTCACCGTAAAATTCGTCAGCGCCATTGGCTGGGTTACGGGTGAAGGCCACGCCGGAACCTGAATCGTCGCCAGTGTTGCCATAGACCATGGCTTGCACGTTCACGGCAGTGCCCCACTCAGCAGGGATGCCATACTTGCGGCGATAAACGATCGCGCGGTCATTCATCCAGGAACCGAACACGGCACCTGCGGCGCCACGAAGTTGATCCCATGGGTTGTTTGGGAACACTTTACCGGTGCGCTCTTTGACGAGTTCTTTGAAAAGACGGACGAGTTCTTGTTGGTCAGCAGCGGTCAGGTCGCTGTCGATGATGTCCTTGTGATAAACCTTGTGCTTGTACTCTTCGATGACGGTCTCAAAGGGCTCATGGTCTTCACCTTCGCGCTTTTGCACGCCGAGAACGACGTCACCGTACATCTGGATGAAGCGGCGATAACAATCCCAAGCAAAACGCTCGTTCTTGGTCACGGCAGCAAGTGAGAGAACCGTCTGGTCATTCAGACCCAGGTTCAGGATGGTGTCCATCATGCCTGGCATGGAGTCACGTGCACCTGAGCGCACAGCGACAAGAAGTGGCATGCCTTTCGCATCACCAAACTTAGCACCCATGATCTTTTCCATGGAGGCCACACCAGCTTCCATCTGCTTCTGAAGCTCGACCGGATAAGTGCGCTTGTTGCTGTAGAAGTAGGTGCAGACTTCTGTCGTGATCGTGAATCCAGGAGGCACTGGAAGTCCGATGCGGCTCATTTCAGCGAGGTTCGCTCCTTTACCTCCGAGCAATGCTTTCATGGAGCCATCTCCATCCGCTTTTCCTGCTCCGAAGGAATAAACGTATTTAACTGCCTTGCTGCCTTTGCTCGCTGTTTTTGCCATAGAGGTTGTGGTTCTGATCGGTGCTTGTTTGGTTATGTTGATTGGGACTGAGCGCCGATAATTGTCTTCTGATTATAGGATGCAAGCATTAGTTGACAATGAAAACTTAGAGGGCTCATCAACGCGATCCTCAAGCTCATCAAACATTGGGCTAACAAACGATAACTTTGTTAGCCAAGATCATGCGTCTGGATTCATCGCATCGTGTCTTGACGTCTGATCTTCTTTTTGATTTAACATGCAATGAAATCAATCGATTGAGCCAGACACGCTGATTCAACGGATTGAAACATCCCCCTTCTATACAGTTATGAAAACATCCACATTGTCTGCCCATCGGCTTCGTCACGGCTTTACGCTGATTGAGCTGCTGGTCGTCATCGTCATCATCGCGATCCTTGCTTCACTTGCGGTTCCCGTCACCAACGTGGTCATGCGCAAAGCCAATGAGCTGCGCATCAAGACGGTCATGAAGGATCTCCAAGTGGGCATCGGTCATTACCGAACAGAGTATAACCGTTTTCCAATCGATCCTTCCATGGCAGGTGGTGGTTCGGGTGAAACAGACATGCCGCCCTTCCTCACCGATGGCACTGTGGACACCATCAACATCCTCACGGCCAATATTGATACCAGTGGTGGTGGTGCGAACTTGAATCCACGTCAGATCAAGTTTGTGGATCTGCCTTTTGCAAAGAACAATCTCTTCGGAGTCATCGACCCAAGTGGCGGTGCCGGGGGGGGCACGCCAGTTCAGTTGGTGGACATCTGGGGCATGCCTTATACGATCCTTTTCGACAGCAACTACGATAACCGCATCGAAAACCCAGATACCTCCAATGTGGACATGGTCATCTCCAGCAAGGCTCCACAGTTTCTCTCCGCGACCTCTGCCATTTATTGCAACGGCCAAGACAAACAGCCGCAAACCAAGGACGATATCGTCAGCTGGCGTTGATCTTTCCAAGCCATCTTTAGAAACTCAAAGCGCGACCTCGAAGGTCGCGCTTTTTGTTGGGCAGGAAGGGGTTGAAGTGACTCAGGCGTATTTTGCGAGCAATTCACCTGCCTTCGCGGGATCGACTTTCTCAAAGAAATCGTCTTCGACCATGCACACGGGTCCAAAGCCGCAGCTCGCGAGGCATTCGGCAAATTCGATGCTGTATTTGCCATCTTCACTGACCGCAATGGGGTGATGATGATCAGTGTGGCTGCGATCGATCTTGGCCTCTTTGCAAAATGCATCCATCAGCTCATAGCTGCCGGCCATGGCGCATGAAAGGGTGCGGCAGACGCGGATGTGGTATTTGCCTGGCGCAGATTGACGGAAGCCAGGGTAGAACGTCACCACTTCGAGGACTTGAATGGGCTCTAAGCTCAGCTTGGTGGCCACCCAGTTCACGATCTCATCACTGATGAAGCGAAAGTGCTCCTGCATGAGATGCAGCAGTGGAAGCACGGCGCTGCGTTTGGAGACAGGATAATGAGTGATCACCTCATCGATCTTGTTCTCGAGTTCGGTGGAAATTGCCAAGGCCATTGTCAGTTCAGATAAAGAGGTTTGAGGCAGTGCTTCGATCAACGGTCACACTCGCCCATCACGAAGTCGAGGCTACCGAGCACGGCGGGAATGTCACTGAGCATGTGCCCAGGCATGATTTTCGAGAGGACGCTTAGATTGATGAAGGAGGGGCTGCGGATCTTCAGTCGGTAGGGAACGCCGCCACCTTTGCTGTGAATGTAGAAACCCAGTTCGCCCTTGGGATTCTCGGCGCCGAAATAAACTTCACCTGCTGGGGCATCAATGCCCTGAGTGGCGATGATGAAGTGATGGATCAGCTCTTCCATCTTCATGAGCACGCGCTCTTTGTTCGGCAGTAAACCCTTTGCGTCTGCGACGTTGATGGGGCCGCCCGGGATGTTGCTCAGCACTTGTTTGAGAATGCGGATGCTCTGACGCATCTCTTCCATGCGCACCAAGTAACGATCATAACAGTCGCCGTGCTGGCCAATCGGGATGTCGAAGTCATAGCGCTCATAGTCTAGATAAGGCTGAGCTTTGCGAAGGTCATGCTCAATGCCTGAGCCGCGCAGATTCGGGCCCGAGATTCCGTAGGCGATCGCATCCTCTTTGGTGATGATGCCCAGACCCTGAGTGCGGCCGATGAAGATGGCATTGCGTGAGAGAAGTTTGTCCACCTCATCGATCACGGGTTCCAATTCGCTGAGGAACTTGTTCACGGCGCTGACAAAACCGTCTGGCAGATCGCGCACCTGGCCCCCGACGCGCGTGTAGCTGGTGGTGAAGCGTGCGCCCGTGAGCTGTTCGCACAGATTATAAATTTTTTCACGCTCGGTGAAGGTGTAGAGGAAAACCGTCATGGCACCCACGTCCATGGCGAACACACCAACGCCAAGCAAGTGCGCTGAAATGCGGGCCAACTCACAGCAAATCACCCGGATGGCGCGTCCGCGTTCAGGGACTTCCCAGCCCATGAGTTTCTCCACCGCGAGCGCATAGGCCACATTGTTGGCCAGGGGAGCCAAATAATCCAATCGGTCCGTATAAGGCACGAACTGATTGTAGTGCATGTTTTCAGCGATCTTTTCGTCGCCACGGTGCAGGTAGCCCACATCGGGTTCGGCCTTGGTGATGATCTCACCATCGAGCTCCAGGATCATTCGCAGCACGCCGTGCGTGGCTGGGTGAGAGGGGCCCATGTTGAGCACGAGTTTCTCTCCCACGATGTCGCTGGTGGTTTCTTCAAGACTCTCGAGCTGCCGCGCCACTTTGGCGGCGGTATCCGGGGTCTCGTAATCGCGCGTGACGGCTGGCATAATTGGATAAAAATCGACTATTCTACGCTGCCCAAACCGCAGCAAGGCGAATTTGTGAAAAATTTCACAAGCTCAGGCCCCAATAAAAAGAGGGCGGGGTGATCCCGCCCTCTTCAAATGGGTTTCAAGCTTTTGGCTCAAAGGCTCAGACGATTTCCTCGCCCATGGCGTAACGCACAAAGCGACGCACAACGAGGTTCTCGCCCAATTCAGCGATTTTGCTTTTCACCAGATCGCGGACGGTGATGTCCGGATTTTTGATGAAGGCCTGCTCGAGGAGGCATTGCTCAGCGAAGATTTTGTCGATTTTGCCTTCGACGATCTTCTCGGCGATGTTTGCAGGTTTGCCTTTCACTTGGTCGAGTGCGATGTCGCGCTCTTTTGCAATGAGGTCAGCTGGCACGTCTTCGCGTTGAAGGAAGCGTGGGCTGGAGGCAGCGATGTGGAGGGAGATGTCCTTCACAAGGGCCTGGAAGCTTTCGTTGCGAGCCACGAAGTCGGTTTCGCAGTTTACCTCAATGAGTACACCCACGCGGCCAGCCATGTGAATGTAGGAAGCGACGATGCCTTCTTTGGTCTGACGGTCAGACTTTTTGTCAGCTTTGATCGTTCCTTTTTTGCGCAGAATGACTTCGGCTTTCTCGAGGTCGCCTTCAGCTTCCTTGAGCGCGCCTTTGCACTCCATCATTCCAGCGTTGGTTTTTTCGCGGAGAAGACGGACCAGTTCAGCAGTGATTTCAGCCATGATTTAGAGAGGAGAGTAAAGATTACTTTTTGGCTTCAGAAGTCGCCACAATGATGGGGTCGATCAGCTTCTGCAGGATGATGCGGATGGAGCGAATGGCGTCATCGTTGGCAGCGATCGGGTAATCGATGACATTCGGGTCGGCATTGGTGTCCACGAGAGCTACGATTGGGATGCCGAGGCGGCGGGATTCATGAACGGCGATGTGTTCACGAGCCGAGTCCACGATGACGACGGCGTCAGGATATTTGTCCATGCCGCGGACACCGCGAAGGTTACGCTCAAGCTTGATGCGCTCACGATTGAGGCTGGCGAGTTCCTTCTTGGACATGAGCTTGAACTCAGGTTTCTTCTCGATTTCTTCGAGGTAACCCAGGCGAGCCACGCTCTTGCGGATGGTTTCCAGATTCGTCAAAGTGCCACCCAACCAGCGGTGATTGACATAGAATTGACCGCAGGCTTCAGCCGCTTCACGGATGGCTTCCTGGGCTTGGCGCTTGCAACCCACGAACAGGATGCGGCGGCCTTTGCGGGCGAGTTCAGAGAGGAACTCAGCAGCAGTGTCGATCTGCTTGACGGTTTCCTCGATGTTGAGGATGTGGATCTGGTTGCGTGAATCCAAGATGAAAGGCTTCATCTTTGGGTTCCAACGCTTGGTTTGGTGACCGAAGTGGACTCCGGCTTCGACGAGTTCTGCTAGGACTTGAGACATGTGTGTTTGAGGTGTCGATCTTCCGCACGCTTCGTTCAGAGAACGGGCGCTCAATGCAGGAGCACTGATCCGGTCGATAAGACGGGTTTGAGTTGGTTTCCCCTTTGTTCAGGCAACGGTGCCCGGCAAAAGGGGCGCAAGAGTAGGAGCAAAGATGCAATCGGCAAGTGGAAAGTAGGCGACGATCATGTCACTCGGCGACCGAGGGAGAGGAGGTGGGCCCGATTTACTGCCCACCAAGGGCTTTGACACGCCGCCGCATCGCCTCCACACTCCGCGCCCTTTTCCTCCCGACGGTATGTTTGAACTCCTCGCCACCGATCCCAGCTCGTCCGCACGTCGCGGCAGGCTGACGACGCCTCATGGAGTGGTGGAAACACCGATCTTCATGCCCGTGGGGACTCAGGGCACGGTGAAGGCCGTGCATCCCGCAGAGTTGCGCACGCTGGATGCACAGATCATTCTCGGCAATACCTACCATCTCTGGGTGCGGCCCGGCATGGAAATCATTGGCGAGGCCGGTGGTCTGCACAAATTCATGAATTGGGATCGGCCCATCCTCACGGACAGCGGTGGTTACCAGGTCTTCTCCTTGGCAAAGCTGCGCAAGCTCAAGGAAGAGGGCTGTTATTTTAACAATCATGTCGATGGCTCTCCGATGTTTCTCGGCCCTGAGACGGCGATGGAAATTCAAGCCACGCTGGGCAGTGATATTGCCATGCTTTTTGATGAATGCACGCCTTGGCCCTGCGAGCATGCTCCGGCACGCGAGAGTCTGGAACTGACGTTGCGCTGGGCGCGGCGCTGCCGGGAATGGATCGACAAACATCAGCCCCAGACCGGTGGAGGTGCTCAGTTGCACTTTGGCATTGTCCAGGGCAGCACCTATGAATACCTGCGCCAGAGATCGGCACGTGAGTTGGTCGCCATGGGTTTCAGTGGCTATGCGATAGGCGGCTTGAGTGTGGGTGAGCCTGAGGCTGACATGATGCGCATCGCCGAGTGGACCTGTCCTTTATTGCCCCAAAATCAGGCTCGTTATGCCATGGGCCTTGGCACCCCACCCCAGATCGTTGAGTTGATCGCGCGTGGCATCGACATGTTTGATTGTGTGCTGCCGACACGCCTCGCCCGGAACGGCACGGCCTACACGCATGACGGCACGATGAATCTGCGCAACCATAAGTTTGCCAAAGACTTCCGCCCGATCTCTGAGGACACCCATCCGCTCTGCCAGGGATTTTCCAGAGCCTACATCCGCCATTTGATCAACACTCAGGAGGTCCTGGGATTGAGGTTGATTTCCCTGCACAATCTGCATTTCTACACGTCCCTCGCCGCCAGGGCACGCCTAGCCATCGAACAAGGATGCTTTGCCGACTTCCGCGAAGAGGTCGTTGCTCGTTACCAAACCCGTCCCGAAACTACTGATTCATGACCCTGTCTCTCCTCTCTGCCATCCTCGCTCAAGCCCCTGCTGGAGGCGCACCCGCTGGAGGTGGCTTCATGGGCAATCCTCTCGTCTTCATGGGCCTGATGTTTGTGATGATGTATTTCCTGCTCATCCGTCCTCAGCGCCAACGCCAGAAGGAACAGGAGAAGCTCATCAACAGTGTCAAAGTCGGTGACCATGTCATCATGACAGGTGGCGAGCACGGCATCATCACCAACGTGAAAGACAAAACCGTGATGATCAAAGTGGCTGACAACGTGAAGATCGAATATGAGCGCGGTGCCATCGCCACAGTCTCCAAAAAAACCGACGTCGTCGAAGCTACTCCCGCCTAACTCTGGGCTGCGAATCTACGAAGGGCGGATGCAAGCCTGATCGAGTTTCCCTTTCCCGCTTTTTCCTCCCTTACAGTTCTCTTTTCCAACTCCACCCCCACCATGGCCGCCATCTCAACCTTCCTCGTCGGAGCCGCGATTCTTCTTCTGCTGATTTTCTACGTCGGCACGACTTTGCACACCAAAAGACGTCTCTTCGGCACGCTGCTCATTTTCCTCGCCACAGGTTTCGCACTTTGGACTGTGAAGAGCATGGGCATCAAGCTCGGGATTGATCTCAAGGGTGGCAGTGAGTTCGTGGTTCGTTTGGAGCCCGGTAAAGCTGGCGATGGCACGGTCAAACCCGTCACCAAAGACTCCGTTCAGCAGGCGATTGCGATCCTGGAAAAACGTTTGAATCCTGATGGTGCCAAGGATCTGGCCATGCAGCCCCAGGGCGATGATCGCATCCTGATTCAGATGCCTGGTGTGAAAGCTGAAGAGTTCGCCGAAGTGCGCCAAAAGATCCAACAAGTGGCCTTTCTGGAGTTCCGCATCGTTCAGCCGAAGAATGCTCCAGGTGAACTGCCAGAACCCGGCACCGAAGAGCTGAACTACAAAATCCAAAAGGACAAAGATGGCAAAGATCTGCCAAGCCGTGGTTCTGAAGTGGTCAAAAACCGCGCTGACCTCGAAGGCAAGTATGTCAAAGAAGCTTTCCCAACCTTTGATGCTGAAGGCTGGAAGGTGATCCTCAATCTGGACAGCGAAGGCGCAAAACTCTTCGACCAAGTGGCCTCCGTGAACAA
>JAIXVB010000627.1 GCA_027483245.1 Verrucomicrobiaceae bacterium
CCTGAGGCCAGCCTGTGCTTGATCCGTCGCCACTCCCCGCCAAAATGCCGCGCCATGACTCAAGCCCAACGCGAAGCCCTCTTTGACATCCTCACGCTTTCCATTTACGCGGACGCTCACATCTCGCTCACCGAAGAGATGCTCCTCGAGTCGGCCTTCATCGCCAAAGGCTGGACTTCCGAATATCCGAAGAGTCTCTTCATCGAAGAGTCCTTCGCCCGGGCACGCGAGATCGCTGAAGAAGACGACGCCACCTTTGATTACCTCACGGAGCGCGCTGCGGTTTTCACCACCAAGACGGCGCAGGCTGAGGCCCTTGGCATCGTCAAAAACATCCTGGAACGCGATGGCATGACGCCCGATGAGAATGAGTTCTTCAGTCTTCTCATCCAGGCCATGCCCCGCGCCAAGTAACCTCCGGGTTACTTCAGCACCGGTTCACCCAGGTGCTTTTTAAAGAACGTCGCCGCGATCTCCACCGTCTCTGCACACCAGGGATCACGCATCCAAAAGGGATGCGGCGCGTTCTTCAGCGTGTGCACTTCGGTTTCAATGCCAAGTGCTTTCAGCTTCTCCATCATCTCGGCTCGACCGATCTTCAGGGTGTCTTTTTCACCCTCAATGAAGATCACCGGCGGCACCCCAGCCCTGACGTGCGTGATCGGGGAAGCCGCAGCATACACCGCCGGAAGTTCAGCAGCGGTGCCGCCAAAGAATAACACCGCGCTCTCCGTGGACTTGGTCGCATTCGCTGCCACTAGGTCCTGAGTCGCCGCCATCACGATCGCGGCCTTCACGGCGCTCGACTGATCTGGAAAAGGGCCTTTGCCCTCGAACTCTGTCAGGCCCGTCGTCATCGCCGTCAGACCCGACAGATGTCCCCCCGCGGATCCCCCCATGCAGCCAATCCGCTCGGGGTCGATTTTCAGTTCCTCTGCATGGGCTCGCAGGCAGCGCAGCGCGGCTTTGCAATCTTCCAACGCAGCGGGGAACTTGGCTTCCGTGGACAGACGATAACTCACCAAAGCCGTCACAAAACCGCGCTGAGCCAAACGCTCCATCATCGGTTTATCAGCCTCCACCTGGCGCTTTTGCCAGCCCCCGCCGTGGATGTCCAGCACACAGGGCCAAGTGCCGGTCGCATCGGGCACATAAACCAGCAGCTCAACCGTGTGCTCTGGGTAAGCAGCCACCACCAAGGTTTTCAGCGACCAGCCTTCCGGGGTCTGCGGCACCAGTTTATTCCATTTCGGGGCTGCGGGCGCAGCAGGGGCGGACTTTGGAGTCGCCTCCGCAGCCGACAGTGAGCCCAGGCAAAGAATAGGCAGCAGACAGGAAAGCAGTCGAATCATAGGATCAGCCCAAACGTCCGCCACCGCCACAAACGATCATTCAAGGAGAGAAAAGTGGGGAATCACAGCGCCAAGAAAGCAACCTAAGCCCGGCGACTCAAACGAGTTCATCCCCTCGGATTCCCGCTTCAATCACGGATGAGTTTGCCTGCGGTGATGCTGACTTTGCCAGAAAGAATGGGGGAGTTCGCTGAGGTGACTGGGGGCACAGCCGAGGGGTTCGGCAACTGCGGCAGAAGGAAGAAACCTGCGCCACGATTGAGTTCAGGATTGATCATGCCACGAAAGAGCACCTGGCGTTTGATCGGGGCACGCGGTGGATTCGGATCATTGACAGTCAAGACACCCGTGAAAAATCCGGTCGGCGAGTAAATGTCCAACTGGAGGCGATTGGGGTTCGGCGCGGGAAAAATCACTGTGTGTCGCGGAGTCAGCGTGACGAGGTGTTCCCAGAAATTGCCAACGCTGGAATTCTGAAGACCGCCCCAACTGAAGGTGACCCGCGCATTGTTGGTCGCATCCCGAATCGAGGGCAGGAGGGTGATGCCAGGGCTGGGAACGAAATAACGAGCGCCTTCGGTAACGAGCTGGATACCTCCAGTAAAGCCTTCAGGATAAACGCGCGTGCCGGTCTGCGGCTCGCGGAACCAGGTCAGTTCGCCAGCGAACCAAACCTCTGGCACTGGCGGAAAATAGAGGGTCAAAGCGGGAAGGTGCCCATAGACGAGGTCCCCTGCACGGTCACTCAGATACATGATCGGTCCAGGCACGGAACCATCCATGGAGACAAGGGGGCTGCTGGCGGTGATGCCGCTGCCATCTGGAAGCGTGCCGATGAACGTGGCCTGCAGAGCCGAGTTGATGTTCATGGTCATGAAACCACTGCCGAAGGGAGTCGATGGGCCGACATCGACCGACATAGCGTCCATGAGGAACGTGTAGCGCCCTGGAACGACCTTCGAGACCTGATTGATCTGCGACATGGCAGGAGCGCTGCTGGTGCTCGACATCGTCTGCACCCCCTCATTGTACTCATAGGTGATGACGGCGCTGAAGGATGTCTCCGGGCCGTAATCGCTCGTCTGAGTGAACTGGAGACTGAGAGGGCGACTACCCAGAAAGCCGGGCATCGAGACCGTCGCGGTGCGCTGGGTCAGCAAGCTTTCAGGTGCCGTGCGCATGACACCGGCAAAAGCGCGGCGGATCGGCCCCAGGCGAATGAATCCAGAGAATGCACCGCTGCGCTCCACATTGGCTTGGATGTAACCCATTTTAAGTTTCTCCAAGTTGGGATCCAGAGCGCCATTGAAGTCGAGGAAACTGGCAAAGGTCGCTGCCGGGCCAAAGTCCTTTTGATTTTCATCCACCACCGTGACGTTCCAAGCGATGACATTCGAGACGCCGTAGGAATTTCGGGCAGTGAGTTTGACCTGGTAGTATCCGGCCGTGGTTGGGGTGCCTGAGATGTGACCATTGACCCCACCCGGGGTAAGACTGAGGCCTGGAGGCAGACCCGTTGACTGGTAAGTCATGGTATCACTCGGCGCATAGGTTTCGACGATGGAAACGACGCCAATCGGGGTCCCCTTCTTCAGAATCGTGATGTCAGGATCCGAAAAGACAATGCGCGGTGGGCCGATGGATTCCAACTCGTAGTTCGTGCAAACGGCCGTCAGTTCGCCCACTCGGGCCGTGGCGATGATGTTTTCAGACACCATGTCGCCGCTTGCGATGGTCAGGGTGGTGCTGCGCGTGCCGCGGAAATTTGGGCTCTCGCGATCGTAGTTCCACTGCACCTGCACAGGACCCCACACGCGGGCCGTCGCCACGACTGGGCGGTCACTGCGCACCTGAAGCGTGCCTTGTTGAAGCTGAAAAAGCCCCACGTGGAATTCCTGAGTGACGACCGTGCTGCCAAGGGTGGAGCGGAAAAGGTAACGGCCGGCATTTGCAGATGCGGCTGCGGGGATGCTCAAGGAACTGGCAAGCTGGGTCGGGAGGTTGCGCCCGTCTTTCTGCCAAGCATACGAAGCTCCTTCAGTGATGCCCACCGTCGGCGTGAGGGTGATGGCCTCTCCCAAGGACCGAAGCACAGGAACAGGCGAACTGACACCGACGGCAGAAGCCTGAGCCAAACAGCCCAAGCTCATGACCAGTATGCTCCAAAGATTCATCCGCAGTTTGAGAGGCCAGATCGACATAAGCTGATTCCGTATCACACTCCTACTGAGAGGCAACTTTTAGATCAGCCCGATCACGCTTCGCCTCACTCGAAGACGACGGTCTTGTTTTGATAGACCAGCACCTGATCCCGCACGTGCCACCACAGGGCTTTGGCCAGGACGGTTTTTTCCAGGTCACGCCCGAGTCGGACGAGGTCTTGGACGCTGTCCTCGTGACTGACACGCATGACGTCCTGATGGATGATCGGGCCTTCATCGAGATCCGCGGTGACATAATGGCTGGTGGCCCCGATGATTTTCACGCCCCGGGCATGAGCCTGATGGTAGGGCTTGGCCCCGACAAAGGCGGGCAGGAAGCTGTGGTGGATGTTCAGGATCTGATGAGGGAAGGCCTCAATCATCGCAGGACTGATGATCTGCATGTAACGGGCGAGCACGACGGTGTCGATGCGCTCTTGTTTCAGCAGGGCGATCTGGGCCGCTTCTTGGGCGAGTTTGTTTTCCTTGGTGATGGGAAAGTGGTGGAAGGGGATGCCGAAACGCTCCGCAGCAGGTCGCAGAGTCTCGTGATTGGCCACGATGAGCGGGATGTCGATGGGCAGGTCACCGGCCTCATGGCGGGCGAGAAGATCGTAGAGGCAGTGGTTCTCCTTGGTGACGAAGAGGGCGACGCGCTTCCGTTGGCTGGAAAAGTGCAGGCGCAGTTGCATCTCATGCCGACGAGCCATGGGCTGGAGGCGGGCGGCGATTTCTTCTTTCTCGAGGGTGAATTTCTCCAGGCTCCACTCCAGGCGCATGAAGAAGGTGTCTTGAGCCGGGTCGATGTGCTGCTGGAGATCGATGATGTTTCCCTGATGAGAGGAGATGAAACCCGTGACATCGTGGACGAGACCCGGGCGGTCCGGGCAGTGGATCAGGAGAGTGGCGGTGTCTGAAGGAGGCATGAGGATGGCCAAAGGGATACTGGAGAACGATCCTATGAAAAGGAATAAGAATCCAGGAAGGGCAGAGATGACGGCTTTTTGATTTTTTCTGTTTTCCCTGGCCCCTTTCCTCTTTTCTCTTCTCACGCATGTCCGCAACGCCCCTCCCTGATCGCACCCCTTCCCTGCCTCACACCCTCATCATCATGGGCGTGAGCGGCTGTGGGAAATCTCTGATCGGCAGTCGGCTGGCGCAGCGCTTGGGCGGTGTGTTTGAAGATGCGGATGA
>JAIXVB010000367.1 GCA_027483245.1 Verrucomicrobiaceae bacterium
GGGTTGTCGAGGGGCGATGGAAACTGTTGCTGACCTATGACGGCAAGCTGGATCGTTATGCGAGCAGCCATCCCCGCACGGAAAAAAGACCGCAACTCTTCGATCTTCTCGCTGACCCGTATGAGGATCAAAACCTCGCAGCGAAGAACCCAGACGTTGTTCAACGGCTAGCTGATCGACTTCAAGCTTGGTGGCCTGTTACTGAGCGTCAGGTGATCACTCAATGGAGCGATGCGCCTGGAGAGTGGCGCTGATTGGAGTTCAAATCGCTAACGCATCCGTGGCATTGCGGGCTGCATTTACACGGTGAATCGTTCAAGTTTGAGCATCTTCACGCAAGACAGATATTCTGTGAGCGTTTCAGCCCGCTCATTCATGAAACGTCTTCTCTTTTTCTGCGTCCTCCTATCGTCCTTTGGACTTCGGATTTCTTGTTTTGGCGCTGAAACGCCTCCCAACATTCTCTTCTTGTTTGCCGATGATTGGGGCAAGTATGCCAGCATCTATGCCGAGATTGAAGGCAAGGGCGGAATCAATGAGGTGGTGCGCACGCCAAACTTCGACAAGGTGGCTAAACAAGGGGTGTTGTTTCGCAATGCGCACGTCAATGCACCCTCCTGCACCCCCTGTCGCAGTTCGCTGCTTTCAGGGCAGTATTTTTGGCGTACAGGACGCGGGGCCATTCTGCGCGGCGCTGTTTGGGATGATAAGATTCCTGCGTTCCCTTTGTTGCTGCGGGATGCCGGTTATCATATTGGCAAAAGCTACAAAGTCTGGGGGCCTGGAACACCTGCCGATGCTCCTTATGGTGGGCAGCAGCATTCGTATCAAAAAGCCGGTGGGCGTATCAATTTGTTCTCTCAAAATGTCACCAAAATGGTTGCTGAAGGCAAGGCATTGGAGGCGGCCAAGGAGGAACTCTATGACGAAGTTCGAAGCAATTTCCGGGATTTCATCGTCGCCAATCAAGGGCGAAAACCCTTCTGCTACTGGTTTGGGCCGACCAATGTTCATCGCAAGTGGATCAAAGGCAGTGGCAAGAAACTCTGGAACATTGATCCTGATAGCTTGAAGGGAAAGATGCCACCTTACTTGCCCGATGTTCCTGAGGTTCGCGAAGATCTGGCCGATTACTTTGGCGAAGTCGCCGCCTGGGATGCCAGCATTGGTGCTTTGTTGGCAGAACTTGATCAAACGGGTCAGCGTGACAAGACCCTCATTGTCATCAGTGGTGACCACGGCGCTCCTGGCTTCCCTCATGGCAAATGCAATCTCTACGGTTTCGGCACCAATGTGAGCCTCTCAATCACAGGCCCAGGCGTGAAGGGCGGTCGTGTGGTGAATGATTTTGTGAATCTCACGGACATTGCTCCGACCTACCTCGAAGCCGCAGGGCTTCAAGTGCCTGAAGTGATGACCGGGCGCAGTCTATGGCCGATCCTAAAATCGGATCAGTCTGGCCTTGTGGATCCCACGCGCACGCAAGTCTTCACCGGTCGTGAGCGCCATGTGGAAATCGCTCGCGCGGACTATTCCCCCTATCCACAGCGTGCGATCCGCACCGCAGACCATGTACTCATCATCAACTTTCGCCCGGATCGCTGGCCTTTGGGAGACCCTTACAATCTTGAAGATGGAAAGACGCCCAGTGAAGACGATTTGGAGAATGAAACTCGCATCACTCATCCCGATGATGACGCCGGGCCGACCAAATCTTGGCTGATCCGAATGCGCAACACCGCTGAGTGGAAAGCGCACTATGAATGGGTCTATGGCAAACGTCCGAAGTATGAACTCTACGATCTCAAGGCTGATCCGCATGAGACAAAGAATCTGGCCGATGACCCAGCGCATGCTGCCGTGAAGGCGGAGCTCGAAAAGCGGCTTCTGGCTGAACTCACTCGCACAGGCGATCCCCGCATGATCGAGGAAGGGAAGTTTTTTGAGACACCACCTCTGGCAGGGCCGCTCCAAGATGAAAAAGACTTTTGGGCAAAAAAGGCGGGTGGAAAGAAGAAGGCGAAAGCCAAGGCTGAATCCAACTAAGCGTTCATCATGAAGATCTTGCTCGTTGCTCTCTTGGCTATGGTCTGTGCTCCTCTCATGGCGGAGAAGCGGCCTAACATCCTTTTCATCTTGGTGGATGATCAATCGCCTCTTGATCTGAAGATTTACAATCCCAAATCCACTCTCGAAACACCGCACATTGATCGACTCGCCTCACAGGGCATGGTCTTTGACGGGGCCTATCACATGGGATCCTTCAGCGGTGCTGTGTGCATGCCCTCACGCCACATGATCATGAGTGGACGTAGCGTTTGGCATCTGCCGCCTTCGCCTTGGGGTGCCAAGACATGCCCGCCGAACCTGGAGCAACAGACCATTCCCGCAGTCTTCAATCGTGCCGGCTATGCAACGATGCGAACCTGCAAACAGGGGAATAGTTATGAGGCCGCCAACAAACTCTTCACGGTGCGTCACGATGCCACGAAACGCGGTGGCAGGGATGAGTCAGGCAGCCCATGGCATGGGGATCGTGTGATCGACTACCTGAGAGATCGTGAGAGCAGCAAGGAGACAAAACCATTCCTGATTTATTACGGCTTTTCACACCCCCATGACGAGCGCGATGGTCGCCCTGAATTGTTGGCGAAGTATGGTGCTACCAATCACACCGACCCCGACAATCCGCCCTCGCTGCACAGCAAGCAGCCGCCTCTGCCAGAGAACTACCTCGCCGCGCATCCCTTTGATACCAGCGATTCGGGCGTGCGAGATGAAGTGGCTGTCAGTGGTGTCTGGAAGCGGCGTGATGAAGCGAGCATTCGCAATGAGATTGGCCGTCAGTTCGCCTGCAGTGAGAACATCGACATTCAGATTGGTCGGGCTCTGAAGAAGCTGGAAGAAACAGGTGAACTCGACAATACCTACATCATTTACACAGCTGACCATGGCATGTCGATCGGTCGTCACGGTCTGATGGGAAAACAGAATCTCTATCAGCACACCTGGCGTGTCCCCTTCATTGTGAAAGGTCCCGGTATCAAGGCGGGTCAGCGTGTGGAGGGAAACATCTACCTGCTTGATGTTCTCGCCACTCTCTGTGATCTCGCCAGCATTCCTGCCCCGACGACGAATGAGGGACTGAGTTTCAAACCAGTGCTGTTGGGGGAAAAGCCCATCCTGCGTGATGTGCTCTACGGTGCCTACAGCGGTGGCAGCAAGCCTGGCATGAGATGTGTGAAACAAGGAGACTGGAAACTCATTGAATATGAGGCGCCGGATCGCCAAGTGAATGAAACTCAGCTCTTCAATCTGGCGGCGAATCCCGATGAACTTCTTCAGGAGCATGGCAACCCCGATCCCTTGAAGACCAACCTCGCGAAGGATCCTCAGCACGCGAAGAAGCTTGCGGAAATGCAGGCCGTTCTACTCGCTGAAATGCGCCGCTGGGATGATCCTTGGCGTTTCAGCCATCAACCTGGGGATGATCTTCCCACGCCCCCCTCTGCAAAGGCACGGAAGCAGAAAAAGAAATGAGTTGGCCAATGCCTTCCAAGTTTAACCAAAAGCGAATAACAAGATGAAACCTTTGGCTCTCCTCATCGCCTTGTCACTTCTTTCGATTGTGGGCTTGCCGGCTGCCGACGTGAAGCCAGAAAAAATCAAAGTGAAAGACACCCCAGGCAAAAGCTACGTTTACAAAACCTCAGCGGGGAAACCGCGCCAGATGGAGATCTACTTTCCGCCAAATCATGATTCTTTAAAAGCCAAGGTGCCAGGCCTGATCTTGTTTCACGGAGGTGGCTGGACAGGCGGATCACTGTCTCAGTTTCGCACGGCTTGTGCTTACTTTGCCAGTCGGGGTCTTGTTTGTGCCACGGCTGAATATCAAATGCACAGCAAGGCGGATGTTGCCAAACTGCCTAACCCTAAAACTCACAAGCGGGTGTGCATCACGGATGCCAAAAGTGCTATTCGTTGGTTCAAACAAAAAGCACCAGAACTCGGCATCGACCCCCAACGCATCATCACGGGCGGTGGATCAGCTGGTGGTCACATCTCGGCGCTTGCGACGCTGAATCCGGGGCTCAATGATCCTGCGGACCCTAAGGACATCGACACAAGCGTGGTGGCCTACGTTTGGTTCAATCCCGCCTTTTCACCGGATGATGCGCAGGATGCTGAAGTCGATGTGTTGCGTTATCTGAACAAGGACATGGCACCTGCCATCGCCTTTTTTGGCACTCAAGATCCTTGGAAAAAAGGGTGGGACACTGCTTATGCGAAACTTCAATCGTTGGGAAATACGACCACCGATCAGCAACTCGCCGAAGGTGCTACACACAGTTTCTTTAACAAAGGACCATGGCAAACCGTCACACTCATTGCTGCTGATCGTTTCCTTGTTCAGCAAGGGCTCCTTCAAGGCGAGCCCACCAAAGCACCTCCTGTCACGGGTGAGAAGCTGGTGAAGTGAGCGAGCTCCTGAGCGATTGATGAAAGGTCCTGGTCACTGCTAGCGAAACAAAAGCGCATGAAAAGATATCTCCTATTAGTTCTCAGTCTGACCCTGCTTCCAACTTTGTGGGCAGAGGAAGGATTCACGCCGCTCTTCAATGGCAAAGACCTCACTGGCTGGGACGGAGATCCGAAGCTTTGGAGTGTTGTCGAAGGTGTCGTTGTGGGCACTTGTCTTGGACCTGAAAGTCCAGAGCAAAATACCTTTCTCATCTGGCGCGGAGGCGCGGTGAAAGACTTTGAATTGCGTGCCATCATGCGCGTCGTCGGTGACAACAACTCGGGCATTCAGTATCGCAGCCGTCCGTTACCTCAAGTGGGGCCTTGGGCGATCACGGGGTATCAGTGTGACATTCATCCGGCCATTGAACATACAGGCATGACGTATGAGGAAAAAGGGCGAGGCATCTTTGGCCTCAACGGTAAGAACGTCGTCCTCGATCCTGCGGGGGCTCGTTGGTTGGTCAGTGAACATGAACCGGTGAAGGTCGATGTTTCGCAGTGGAACGAATACACGATCATCGCCCGTGGCAATCATCTCACTCACAAGATCAATGGTCAGGTGACTTCCGAGTTGATCGATCATGATGAAAAAGGCCGTGCTCTCGAGGGGTTGTTGGCCATTCAGTTGCATCACGGCAATGCGAACACGGTTTACATCAAGGAGCTTCAACTCCGGACGCTGAGTGACGGCAAGGTCTTGCCTTTTGAACCATCCAGCCTACCGACCGGGGCCATCAAAATCGAGCGCCCAGGCACCAAGAATCCGCAAGGCACCGGTCCAGCGGCTCCGACCAAGAAGTGAATCATCCTATCGCACTCCTTTTCTCTTTTAGCGTTTCAAAAGTCTTCATGAATCCTCGTTTGATCAGCCTTCTATCATTCCTTCTGTGTTTCGGTTTCGCCGATGCAGCCACAGAGACCACGCGTCCGAATCTGATTTGGATCATGGCCGATGACCTGGGGTATGCAGATCTGGGCTGTTACGGGCAAAAAGTCATCAGCACCCCGAACCTTGATCGCATGGCCAAAGAGGGCATGAGGTTCACGCACTTCTATGCGGGCGCGACCGTGTGCGCTCCTTCACGCAGTGTGCTCATGACTGGATTGCATCACGGTCACACGCGTGTGCGCGGCAATGCAGGGAAAACCAATCCTGCTGCGCAGGCTTTGAAGGAAGGGGATGTCACGGTGGCCTCGGTGCTGCAAAAGGCGGGTTATAAAACGGCGCTGATTGGCAAGTGGGGCCTGGGCGATGTGGGCGTGGCCGCAAGTGGTCTGCCTCGCCAACAGGGCTTTGGTTACTTTTACGGCTACCTGAGCCAGCATCATGCGCACAATCATTTCCCAGATTACCTCTGGCGGAATGAAACCCGTGAGCCACTCTCGAACATCATCGTGCCTGTGGGTGAGGATGGCGCGGGTTATGCCACGGATGCCATTCAATATGCGGATGATCTTTTCGCGGATGATGCCCTGAACTTTGTGAGTGAGAGCAAGGACAAACCCTTCTTCCTCTACTGGAGCATGGTCATTCCACACGCTAACAATGAGCGTGGTAGGATTTTAGGCGATGGCGCTCATGTGCCAGACTATGGTCCTTATGCGGACAAAGATTGGCCAAAGCAGGACAAAGGTCAGGCGGCGATGATTTCACGGCTCGATGGTTATGTCGGGCGGATGTTAAAGCATCTTGAAGAGCTGGGCTTGGCGAAGAACACGCTGGTCATTTTCACCAGTGACAATGGGCCGCACAATGAGAGTAAACATGATCTCAAGCGCTTCAATCCCAGTGGCCCTTTCACGGGTATCAAGCGCAGTCTGACAGATGGCGGCATTCGGGTGCCTTTCATCGCTTGGTGGCCTGGAAAGGTAAAAGCAGGTGAGTCTGCTCATGTGGGTTATTTCCCGGATTGGCTGCCCACGGCAGCGGAAGTAGCACAAGCTGAGGCACCGAAAAATTTAGACGGTATCAGTCTTGTGCCGACCTTGTTCGGCAAGGCTGAAGAACAGAAGCGACATGAGTTTCTCTACTGGGAATTTCATGAAGGCGGGTTCAAACAAGCTGCGCTCTATCAAGGACGCTGGAAAGGCATCCGCTCGGGTGGTCCAGACAAGCCGATCAAACTCTATGATCAGGTCAACGACATCGCTGAAGTCACGGATGTCGCGGCTGCGAATCCTGAGATTGCCGAGAAAATCGGTGCTTATCTCAAGACGGCGCGAACACCGCTGCCAGAGTGGGAACCGCGCTGGCAGGCGGATCAGAAAAAGAAACAATGAAGGCCATAAGGCTGAGTCGGCTGGCCTTGATGGCGTGTTCTCGACGTCGATTGAAGTGAGCAGTTGCAGGCTTTGGGCTCTGCGCTCAGTTGCAATCCCATGTCTGACCTCGCTGATCGTCTCCAAGAAATTCGTGATCGTTTAACTGCGGCCGTTGCCCGATCTGGTCGCAAGCCGGAGGAAGTTGAACTGCTGGCGGTTTCGAAGACCTATCCGGTGGAGATCATTCAGCAAGCCGTGGATGCTGGGCAGTTGTCTTTTGGAGAAAATCGCGTGCAGGAAATCGTGCTCAAGCAGCCTCAACTGCCTGGTAAACTGCAGTGGCATTTGATTGGCCCTTTGCAGTCCAACAAAGTGCGGAAAGTCCTGCCGCTGGTGAAGATGATTCATGCGGTGGATTCGCTGGACATCGCCCAGGACATCAACCGCATCGCCGCAGAAATGGGTCTGCATCCAAAGGTGCTGATCGAGATCAATGTCGCTGAGGAATCTTCGAAACATGGCTTCACCGCTTCGGCGATTCGTGCGCAGTTGGAGGCTCTGTATGAGCTGGATCGTTTATACATTCAGGGCGTGATGTGCATCCCGCCTTTTGATCCGGTGCCTGAGAATAGCCGCCGTTATTTTACCATGCTGCGGGAGATTCGTGATGAGTTGGAAAAGCTGGGCGGTGCGCCGTTGCCGGTGCTTTCCATGGGCATGAGCCATGACTTTGAAGTGGCCATTGAAGAGGGCGCCAGCATCGTTCGTGTGGGCAGCGCCATCTTTGGCGCAAGAGCACCCAAAGCGTGACTTGAGTCGATCAAGGTCAGCCTAGATTCATCGGGTCCACATCCCAGGTGACGATGATGTCAGGGGGCAGGGTGAGGCCCTGCACCACGCGCTGAATGTGAGCGGAGAGAACACGGATTTTTTCGCTGCGCAGAAGCAGTTGAAACCGATGTTGTCCGTGGGCCTTGGCGAGTGCTGCGGGTGTGGGTTCGCCCATGAGCGTGCCCGGTGGCAGTCCGTTCTCCAGGCGCTTGTGCAGGGTCTGGAGTGTGAACTCAGCCTGGGCCTCATGTTTGCCACGTGCGCTGATGAGCACCACGTGACTGAAAGGGGGATATTTGAAGGCGATGCGATGCTCCAACTCCTGGTCTGCATAACCTGCGAAGTCATTGTGTCTGCTGAACTGAATGGCAGGGCTGTGCGGCGCGTGGGTTTGCACAAAGACTTCACCTTTGATCTCTCCTCGCCCGGCTCGGCCTGCGACTTGGACGAGCAACTGAAAGGTGCGCTCAGCGGCGCGGAAATCCGGGATGTTCAGGGCGGTGTCCGCATTCAAGACACCGACCAAGGTCACGTTGGGGAAGTCGAGTCCCTTGGCGATCATCTGGGTGCCGATGAGGATGTCTAGCTTCTGGGCGCGGAAATCTTTGAGGGTGTCACGCAGTTGGTTTTTCCGCTGCATGGTGTCCGTGTCCACGCGTGCCATGCGTGCGTGTGGGAAAACCTCGCGCACGGCTTGCTCCACACGCTCGGTGCCAAACCCGGCGTATTTGAGACCCGGTTCTTTGCAGGCTGGGCACTTCGTGGGTGGGATGCGACGCGCTCCACAGATGTGACAGACGAGACGATTGTCTTTTTTGTGCAGGGTCATCGGGATCGCGCATTCCTGACACTGCACCGCCTCGCCACAGCTCACGCAGCTTAGGCTGGTGTTGAAGCCGCGTCGGTTTAAAAACAGGATCGTCTGCTCACGTTTTTCCAATCGATCTGCGATGGCGATGCGCAGCCGTTGCGAGAGGATGCCCGCATTGGCGACGGAGACTTCGGTGCCTCTGCGCCGCTCCAGTCGCATGTCCACGATGCGGATGAGCGGCATGGATTTGCCGTCGGTTCGGCAGGTCATGTTCAGCAGCTCATACTTGGCGGTGCTGGCATTGTGAAAGGACTCCAGGCTCGGTGTGGCGGAGCCGAGGAGGACAGCGCAGCCTTCGATCTTGGCGCGCACCACGGCCACATCACGCGCGTGATAACGTGGCGCATCTTCCTGTTTGTAGGAGGGTTCATGCTCCTCATCCACGATGATGATGCCGAGCCGCTCGAGTGGGGCAAAGATGGCGCTGCGTGCACCGATGACGATCTCGGCACGGCCTTCGTGAATCTTGAACCATTCGTCGTGTCGCTCACCATCACTGAGATGACTGTGCAGCACCGCAATCGTGTCCTTCTTGTCCGAGAAGCGCGCTTTGAATCGTTCGATGGTCTGCGGAGTCAGGCTGATTTCGGGCACCAGGACCAGCGCTGTTTTGCCAGACTTTAGCACCTCGGCGATGGCCTGGAGATAGACTTCCGTTTTACCGCTGCCCGTGACTCCATGCAGCAGCAGGGGGCGTGCTTCTTTGGGGGATTGCAGGGCCTTGATGACTTGGTCAAAGGCCACCTTCTGTTCTTCGGTCAGCGTCAGAGGTTGGCTGGGCAAAAACTCCTCCGTCTGAAAAGGATCACGTTCCACGCGCACTTCGCTGCGAGTGATCCAGCCTGCTTTGAGCAGAGGCTTGATGATCGCCGTGGCGCGTGGCAGGTCGCGGCGCAGTTGGCTGAGCGTGGCTTCACCCCCATTGCTCCGCAGCATTTCCAAAATGCGTGCCTGCATCGGTGCGGTGCTGTGGAGCTTTTCAAAGACTTCAGGTGGAGGTTCTTTCGCCAGTTTCAGATGGCTGTCGGTGAGAAAGGTCTCCGGCTTTTCCCTGACGGCCTGGGGCAGCATGGTGCGCAGAACACGATTCACCGGGACGACGTAATACTCGGCGATCCAGTGCGCGAGTTTGATCAATCCCGGCGTGAACATCGGGCGCGAACCCACGAGCGATGACAGCTCTTTCAGCTTGGCTCCATGGGGGGAGATTTCCAGCAGCTCGATCACGACAGCGGCGACGCGCTGATGTTGCAAAGGCACCATGACCCGTGTGCCGATGCCGATTTGCCGATCCAGACGCTCAGGGATCGCATAGTCCAGCTCCAGGGCAGCGGCGGTCTCGATCTGCACACGAGCGACCCGCAGGCCCGGCGGTGCCGACTCCAGGAAATCGGCCTGTTGCGCCAGCCCCAGGTCAAAGAGGGCTTGCTGCTTGGGGGCGGCAGGATGGGAAGGGTCGAGCGACATTGAGCGGGGGATTCTCAACCACGGATCAGGTATGAATGCACGGACGATGTTGGGATTCGAGCTTCTGCCGGATTGGCCGCTGACAGCAGGGTGGCGCAGAAAACACGAACGTTCGCAGTCGATGGAAGCCCGCTGACATTCGATTTATTGAGACTTACGTTCAAAAGATGGCCGCTCACATTGGAAAAAAAGCCCACTTCCCATGAATGAACGAACGCTGACATCTCAAGGAAGTCCGCTCACAGTCGATGGAACCAGACTGACATTCAGCGAATCGACGCGATCAAAGGCTGAAAGCCCAGGTGCAAGTGCAATTAGAGGGTTTCATGAAGTTCCAAAGAGCTTGCGCTAGAAGAGGCAGACCAAGACAACGCGGCAGCATCCTGGAGTGCTCCAGCCCTCTGGAGCTTTTCGCAGGCCGAGGGACCCACGAAAGGCCTGGAGGCCCCGCGCACTCCAAAACGCCAGTGCGACCCTGCCCTGGAGTGCGATTCTGCCGTCTTTAGTCTGGCTTTAAGGAGACAGGAATGAGCCAGGACTTCGGGTATTTCCGGATGTCTCACCGAACACCTTGCGTCCCCCGCTTCGCTGTTCTACTTCCGCGCTCCCGCCCGGCATCCGCGCGGTTGTTCCATGTCCAATTCGTCCAAGCATCTTCATTTCATCGGCATCTGTGGCACCGCCATGGGTTCTACGGCGGTCGCCCTTCGCGCCCTCGGTTATCACATCACCGGATCGGATGAAAAAGTCTATCCGCCGATGTCCGATGTCCTGAGCAGTGCGGGCATCACGGTGACGGAGGGTTACAAACCGGAGAACCTCCCCCTCGATGCCAGCCTTTACATCGTGGGCAATGCCATCTCTCGCGGCAATGAGGAGCTGGAAACCCTGCTGGAGCGCAAACTGCCCTACCTCTCCATGGCTGAGCTGCTGAAGCGTGAGATCATTCAGGGCAAACGCAGTTTTGTGGTCAGTGGCACGCATGGGAAAACAACCACCACGACCATGCTCGCCTGGATCTTTGAACACGCGGGGCGTGACCCTGGGTTCATGATCGGTGGCGTGCCGGAGAACTTCAGCACCGGAGCTCGATTCACGCACAGTGATCTCTTCGTCATTGAGGGGGACGAGTATGACACCGCCTACTTCGACAAGCGCTCCAAGTTCCTTCACTACCTGCCTGAGTGCGCCATCGTGAATAACATTGAGTTTGATCACGCGGACATCTTTCGTGATCTCGATGAGATCAAGCTCACCTTTCAGCGCCTGCTCAACAGCGTGCCGCGCAATGGCCTCGTCCTCCTCAATGGCGACGATGCCAATTGCCTCTCCCTGAAAAGTTATGCGCCGGTGAAAACCGTGGGCACGGGGGAATCCTGCACGGAGCGCATCCGCATCACGCAGACCTCCCCGGAGAGCACGGACTTCGAGATCAATGGCGTGCCGTTTAGCGTGCCGATGATCGGTGAATTCAATGTCCGCAATGCAGCCATGTGCATCGCTGCAGCTCGTCATGCCGGCCTCACCGATGAAGAGATCCGTGAAGGTCTTGCCACTTTCAAAGGCATCCGTCGTCGCCAGCAGGTGCGCGGCGTGGTGGGGGGCATCACCGTCATGGATGACTTCGGCCATCATCCCACCGCCATTCGCGAAACCCTCCGTGGCCTGCGGCAAAAATACCCGGGTCAGCGTCTCTGGGCCGTCTTTGAACCGCGCTCCAACACGAGCCGCCGCAACGTGCTGCAAGAACAGCTCATCGAGGCCCTCAAAGAAGCCGACGGCTCCATCATCGCTGCGGTGGCGAATCCTGAGAAAGTCGCCGCCGCAGAGCGTCTGGACCCTGCTCACGTGGCCGCCAGTGTCCAGGCTGCCGGCAGCCTCTGCTTTTATGAAGCTGACACCACTTCGATTGTCGCCCGCTTAAAGGCTGAGACACATTCAGGGGATGTCATCGTGGTCTTCAGCAATGGCGGTTTTGATGGCATCCATGGCAAGCTGCTCAGCGCGCTGGCCTGAGGCTACAGCTTGAGCTTTTTCACCAGCGTGGCCTCTTTGTCTGCGTCGGTGATCGGCTTGTAATCCACGGTCACTTTCGGCAGAGCTGCTCGGATCGCATCCACATCGGCTACGGAGATGTCCACGGTGTGGATTTTCAACTTCGTGAGCTTCGGCAGTGCCTGGAGTTGGGGAATGATGTTGGCCGTGAGACGGGCCTCAAAAAGTTCCAAGGATTCGAGCGAAGTCATCTGGGCGATTGTGGTCAGCGTCGATTCATCGAAGCTGATCGGTGCCGCTTTCCCCCAGCTCGGCAACCGTTGACCGATGCGTAAGGACGTGAGTTTTTTCAGCTTCAGCAAAGCCGCGTTTCCGGCCTGAGTTTGGGCCGTGTGCCAGGTGCTGAATTGTTTGAGCTGCGTGATCTGGCCGATGGCTTCCATTGCGGTGTCACCTGCGGTCGATCCTGCAAAGGTCAGCCTTTCCAGAAGGGGGAGGTCCTTCAAACTCTCCAGCCCACTCCCGGTGAAAGTTTTTGAGCCAAAGGCTGGATGGAACAACGCCAGAGAACGCAGTTTTTGAAAGGCCGTGAAGTGTCGGTAACCCGCATCCGTGAGCTGGATGCCGTCCGTGCTCAGTTCCTCCAGCTCGGTGAGTCCACTCAGCAGGGGCAGTGTCTCATCGGTGATGGTCTTGCCACTGAGGCTGAGTTTTTTGAGGGAACGAAATTCACCCAAGGTGCGAAAATCGGCCTCAGTGAAGGCATCGCACTTCACCTGAACCTGCGTCACGGTGCCTTTCGTTTCAGTGACCTTGGCTCCCAGTTTTCGCAAGGATTCCGCATCGGCCGCATGGAGGCTGGTGGTGAGCAGGCACAGAAAAAGGGGAAGGAATTTCATCACGCACTGAAACGTCTAGACTCCTGATTTCCTGACTAGGATTATTAAGCGCGTGAATCCTTCATCCAACGGCCAGACCGCTCATCGTGCCAGTGCTCGTGGCGAAACGTTCCGACTCGATCCCCAAACGCTGCAAGGAACTGAGGTATAGATTTGGCAACGGAGCGTTGTCCTTGGGATCGAAGGCGAGGTGCTGACCGTGTTTGAAGCCACCGCCTGCGAAGAGCACCGGCATGTTTTTGTTATCGTGTGCCGAGGCATTGCCGAGGTTGGAAGTCAGCAGGACCATCGTTTCATTCAGAAGTGAATCCGTTTTCAGTCGGCGCAAAAAGGCCGCCCATTCCTGGATCACGCCCTGCTCGACTCGGGCCAGTTGTTCCAGCTTCTCTTCATCCATGCCGTGATGGCTGAGATTGTGGTAACTCTCATCGACTCCCTCGATGCCGGACACATTGTTGCCCGTGATGTGCAGCGTGACAAAGCGCGTGCTGTCAGTCACCAGCGCCATGTGAATGATGTCGAGAAAGATGCGCTCCACCGCCACTTCATTGTCGCGCGGGATTTGAGTGGGTGGTTTCAGGCCGACTTTGGGTTTTGACTTGTGAGTCCAGGATTCATTCGCGGCGAGGCGCTGCTCCAGCTCGCGCACACTGGTGAACCACGCATCCAGCTTATCCCGATCTCCAGCACCCAGCTCACGTTGCAGGCTCTTGGCCTCAGCCCCGACCACATCCATGACACTGCGACCACTGCGGATCAGTTCGGCCTGGCGCTCTTGCTCCGCAGGCGTGTCATTGACAAACAGCCGCGTGAACAGCCGCATGGCGCTGTTTTCAGCCGGGATCATCGAGCCATTCTCGGTGTAGCTCGGGCTCGTCTGGCTGCCCGTGTTCAGCACCAGCGAGGGGAAGCGCGTCTCGTGTCCCAGATGCTTTGCCATCAATTGATCGAGCGAGATTGTGTTGCGTGAGGTCGCCCCACGCGCATTCGGACAGGCCGAAAAGATGCTGCCCTCAGCGGTGTGTCCACCCGTGACTCCTGGATGTGAGGAGCCCGAGACGACGGTAAAATCCTCCCGCAGATCCTGGATGCCTGCGAGGTAACGCGAAGGCTTGTAGTCCCGCCCACTGCCCTCCGGCACCAGATGAGGATTGTGCAAACCCAGCGCCAAACTGACACCGACAAAGCGTTTCGCCTGCTTGGTTTCCGGCACTGCTGCGAAAGCCGGCATCATCGCCTCCAGCCAAGGCAGCGCGAGCGAGACCCCCGCCCCGCGAAGCAGCGAACGACGGGAAAGATGGCGTTGAGTGGTGAAGGTGCTCA
>JAIXVB010000080.1 GCA_027483245.1 Verrucomicrobiaceae bacterium
ATCAACGCGCTGCTGTTCCTGCCGGATCAAAACATGGAGTCCTTTGGCATGGGCCAGATGGAGCCGAATGTCGGTCTCTACTGCAAGAAGGTCCTCATTGACCCGAGCCCGAAGAAACTGCTGCCCGAATGGATGCGCTTTGTGCGAGGCGTGATCGATAGCGAAGATCTGCCGCTGAATATCTCACGCGAGTCCATGCAGGACAGCGCCCTGGTGCGTAAACTGGGAGAAGTGGTGACGAAGCGACTGCTGAAGTTCCTCGATAAAGAAGCCCAGGACGACGCGAAGAAATTCCAGGAGTTTTACGCCAAGTTCAGCCGCTTCTTCAAAGAAGGCGTGGCCACCGATCACCTAAATCGGGATGCCATCGCCAAGCTGCTGCGTTTTGAATCCAGCCTCACCGAGAAGGGCGAAGTCATCGGCCTCGCCGATTATGTCTCGCGCATGAAGGAAGACCAAAAGGCGATCTATTATCAGGTCGCCCCGAGCCGCAACACCATCGAAACCGGCCCGTATGTGGAGGCCTTCAAATCGAAGGGTTACGAGGTCATCTACCTGTATGAAAGCATCGACGAATACGTGGTCAGCAGCCTGCGTGAGTTTGATGGCAAGCAACTCCAAGCCGTGAACTCCAATGAGGTCGATCTCGGCGACATCACCAGTGAAGGCGAGTCCCTGAGCGAAGCTGACACGACGACCCTCTGCGGCTGGCTGAAAGAAAGCCTGGCTGAAGGGGTGGAAGAAGTCCGCAGTGGCAAGCGCCTGGTGAATAGCCCCGCGCTGGCCATCACGCCGGACGGAGAAATGACCCCGCAGTTCCGCCAGATGATGAAGGCGATGAAACCTGATGAGGTGGAAGCCCCGAAGGTTATCCTGGAGATCAATCCGCGTCACGAGATCGTGAAAAAGCTCTCTAGCCTGAGCCAAAGCGATGCCGAGAGCGCCCAACTCATCGCCGAACAGGTGCTGGACAATGCTTTGCTTAGCGCAGGTTTGCTCGACGACCCTCAGCGCATTGTCGCCCGGACAGAGAAGATCATGGAGCGCCTTTTGAACAAGGCCTGAATGCTGCATTGAAGGTGGAGTGACGGCGAAAAACCGTCACTCCCCATCAAAACCTTTCCAAGCTCAGGCGCTTCAGGGAATCGAGTGGCCTTTGGCGGCTTGCCAGAGGCCATACCAATCTTCACGCTCGAGCTTGATCTCGGCCGCCTTGGCCGTGGCGATCAAGCGCTCGAGTTTGTTGGTGCCAATGATCGGCAGTGGCTGCGAGGGATGCGCCATGATCCAGGCGTAGGCCAGTTGATCGAGTGTGGCGCCGCCGTATTTCTCGGAGAGTTCGGTGGCTTTGGCGTGCAGCCTAGCCGAGGCGGGTTCTGCGGGGTCCATGAGGGCACCTTTCGCCAGGGGCGACCAGGCCATGGGGTGCATGTGCAGTTTCTGACATTGATCCGCCGTGCCGTCGTAAATCGGGTCCATGTGCAGGAGGCTGAACTCGATCTGATTGGTGACCAGGGGCTGATCCATGCGTGAGTTCAGCAGGTCGAACTGATGGACATTGTAGTTGGAGACGCCCGCACTGCGGATCTTGCCTTCTTTCAGCAGGCGATTCAGACCTTCGGCGGTTTCATCGGCGGAGGTCAGCCAATCGGGGCGGTGAACCAGGAGAAGATCGATGTAATCGGTGCCGAGCAGGCGCAGCGACTTCTCCGCACTTTTTACGATGCGGGCCGCTTCGGCATTGTAGAAGGCGACTTTGCGATCGGGATGGAAATCACAGGGCACATAGATGCCTGATTTGGTGACGATCTCGAACTTTTCACGCAGGCCAGGCTCCATCTTGAGCGTTTGGCCGATGAACTCTTCCACGCGGTAGAGGCCGTAAATCTCGGCCGTGTCCAGGGTGGTGATGCCGAGTTCGAGGCAAGCGTGCAAGCGCTTCAGTAGGTCATCGGAATGAGCGGTGGCGGCATCGTCAAGAAAACGCCAGGTGCCATAGACCAGACGTGAGAAGGTGGGGCCCTTGGGAGCGATGGGGAGGCGAGCAAGCATGGTGGGATCGGATTGGAAAGAACAGAAGGGGAGTCGGGAAAGCGAAGTGGGAGGCAATCAGCCCACAAAAAAACCCACCAGCCGGAAAGCGAAGTGGGTTTTTGAGAAAAGGAAACGTTTAAAGTTACGCGGGCTTGGTGAGAGCGCCCACTTTGAGTGCGAGGCGGCTCTTCAGGCGGGAGGACGTGTTCTTGTGGAGGACCTTGGTCTTCGCGGCCTTGTCGGTGGCGGAGGTGAACTCGCTCAAGCTCGTGCTGGCAGCAGCAGCGTCACCTTTTTCAATCGCGGAAAGGACCTTCTTGCGCAGCGTGCGGATGCGGCTCTTCACGGATTGATTGGCCGCCGTGCGCTTGGCGGTTTTGCGGATGTCTTTTTCTGAAGAGCGAATGTTTGCCATAAAGGGTCTGCTGGGAAAGGGCGGAGTGTATAGAGCACCCCCCGCGAACTGTCAAATTGGAATCTAGCTTGTCTGCGCCCAAGGATTGGAAAGAGCAGGGAGAGAAGATGCCGCCTTTCCCGGGAGGTGCCAGACTTTTCCTCTCGCGTCCCCTCCTTTTCCGCTCTTAGCTCCAGGGGTGGAAGACAAGGATTACAAAGTTAAACTGGAGATTTTCGAAGGCCCCCTGGACCTGCTGCTTTACCTCATCAAGAAGGATGAGATCACCATTTATGATGTGTCGATTGAGCGCATCACGAAGCAGTACCTGGACTACATTGGCACGTTTCAGGCCCTGAACATCGAGTTGGCCAGCGAGTTCATCGTCATGGCGGCGAACCTGATGTACATCAAAAGCCGCGAGTTGCTGCCGCAGGTGCAGCAGCCGCCTGAGGAGGATGCGGATGAAGAAGATCCGCGCTGGGAGTTGATTCGCCAGCTCGTGGAATACAAGAAGTTCAAAGACGCCGCTCAGTTCCTAGGCCACCAAGAGGTGCGAGCCGACGAATTTTTCGCCACCAGCCCCGAGCCGCTGGATCTGAGTGCCCTTCCGCCTGCCGTGGGTGAAGTGGGGATTTTTGATCTCATTCGGGCCTTTCAAAAGGTGCTGAAGCGCTTTGAGAACACCACCAACATCCGTGAGATCGTCAGTGATCGCTACACGGTGGCGGACAAGATCGAGCATCTGCTGGATACCATCGTCATTGGCACCAAGGTGCGGTTTGAGTCGCTGTTCAGCGATGCCGCGAGCCGGGTGGAGGTGATTGTGACCTTTCTGGCCGTGCTGGAGCTGATGAAGCTGAATCACCTGATGGTGGAGCAGGAGCAGATGCTGGGAGAGATCGTGGTGCACCGACCCGCTTTGTAGGGAATGAGGCCCAATCGATGAGACATCGTCGATTTTCTGGTTGCCGGGAGAGAGGGGGCGGCTTACTTGCGCGCCCGCTTTACTCTTCCGCCAGCCATGCTCGAATTTTTCCGCCGCCATCGTGGTGCTTTCCTCATCACCGTCACTGTGATCATCATCATCAGCTTCTCCGTTTGGGGGGGCTACAAAAGTGGTCGTGACGGCCCAGAGCGTCAGCCAACTGACATCGCCTTCACCATTTATGGGAAGAACTACACGGTGGCTGAGGCCCAGCGTTATGGCCGCGGCATGAACATGATTTACATGCTTCAGCTGTTCGACCTGATGAGCGGTCTCTCCCGCGCCTCCAGCACCGGTGCAGGTCAGGGCAATGATTTCGTCCTCAACCAGATCGTGCTGAAGCATGAAATGGAGCGCCTGGGAATCCACCCGAGCGATGCCGAGGCCAAGGCGGCCCTCGAGAAGCTGCAAGCCTTTCAGGATAACGGCAAATTCAGCGCTGAGCGTGCCTACAATGCTGAGCAGATGCTCGGCTCCTATGGTTTCAACAGCACCGACATGCTGGACATGATGAAGCTGAGCATCGGCTTCAACAAAGTGAAGGACCTCATCGGCAAGAACTACGTGGCTAGCTCTGTCGAAGCTGAAAAAGCCTATGCGAGCCAGTATCAGACGCTGAAGGTCAAGACGATCGACTTCAAACTGGAAGACTTCAAAAAGGCCGCTCAAGTCAGTGATGAAGACATCAAAAAATACTTCGAAGAGAAGAAGGACACCTACAAGACCGAAGAGAAGCGCGCGGTGAGCTACGTGTTCTTTGAGACCCCCAAGGATCTGGACAAAAAGACACCTGAAGAGCGCCAGAAGCTGCAAAAGGCAGTGGTGGATCGGGTGAATGCTTTCAATGATGCGAGCATCGCCGCAGGTGCCAAGTTTGAGGACATCGTGACGAAGCTGAAGGAAAAAGCCATCGCCGCAGATCTCTTTACGGAGAGCGCCGCGCCTGAAGCCCTCAAAGCGGAAACCGACGTGGTAAAAGCCATCTTTGCTCTCAACAAGGACGCCCGTCCGATCAGCGATCCGGTCAAAGGCACCAACGGTTATTATATCTTCACCGTGACCAAGATCGAAGAGTCCAAGCCGCAGGATCTGGCCGCTGTGAAGGATAAAATCAAAGAGGCTCTTGTGGCTCAAAAAGGTCAGGAAGCACTGACCAAGGCTGTCAATGAAGCCCGCACGGCTCTGGCCGATGGTTTGAAGGCTGGCAAGAAGATCGACGACCTGGTGAAGGAAAAGAAACTCACCCTCTCGGCCCTGACAGACATCACCGTGGCTGAGCCGCCGACCGAACTGGCGAACGGCTATAAAATCGCTCAAGAAGCCCAAGACACTGCGGCGGGTGAAGTGACCAAGGCGATCGATTCCGACACCGGCGCGAGCATCGTTTACGTGGAAGCCAAGGAACTGCGCAAGCGTGAAGACAGCAGCAATCTCCGCCAGAACATGGCCAACACCCGCGCCGACATGGAGCGTCAGCGTCTGTTTGAGTCCTGGTTCAGCAAGCGTCGTGAAGAAGCCAATGCCAAGGTTCTGATCGGCAACGAAGCCTGATTTGAATCGGGTCCAATTTCCTGATGAACACTCCCTCCCCCAGCCTCGACGATTTGTTTGACGAGGCGAATGGCCACCTTGCCGTGGGGGAGCTTGAAGAGGCGGTCCTGCTTTATCGCCAATGCGTGAAGTTGGACCCGAACTTCTTTGATGGCTGGCATGCGCTGGGCATGGCGCTGCTGAAGGTGGGCGAAACCAAGGAAGCCATCGGTGCGGGGCTGATGGCCACGACTTTGAAACCGAATGATCTGCTGGCCTGGACGGGGCTCTCTCAGATGTATGTGCGGGCTGGTCAAATCGCTGAAGCTGAGGATGCCAAGGGCAAAGCCCGCATTCTTTCTCTCGGTGGAAAGATTGTGAAGGACTAAAGGGACCGATCGCTGACCTCGTTAAGCGAGCATCGGCGGGTGCATATCAAAGCGCGGAATGCGAGCGCAGACTGGGCGACCTTTGGACGTGGTGCCAAAGAAAGAACCGTTCGCGGTGCTTTCGGCTTTGATCACGTGGTAGGAATTGTAGCTGAAGCTCTGTCCAGGCTCCAGGCGAGGGAACTGGCCGACGACGCCATCGCCTTCAACCACGAGAGTATCGCCATCGGTGTCACGCACGATCCATTTGCGCCCGAAGATGTTCACCGTTTCCTCCGAATCGTTGTGGATGGAGACGTGATAGACAAACGGATGGGGCCGGTCTGGGGGGGCGGGACGCGTGGGGTCATACTGGACCTCATCCACCGTGACCGATAAACCCGTGAGATGCTCGAATCGGACGCTCATGCTCGAGAGTAGTGGCAAGCAGGCGTTGGGTCAAGGCAGCGGGCGATTTACATTTGGCATCCGCCTTTGACACCCTGACCAGACCCAGCATCATCACCGTATCTATTTCTCGCTGTGTCTGCTCTCCTCACACCCCCTGTCGTCCTCACCATCGCTGGTTCTGATTCCTCCTGCGGCGCAGGGGTGCAGGCGGATTTGAAGGCGATCTCAGCCCTGGGTGGTTATGCTTTGAATGCGCTGACCAGTGTGGTCTCTGAGATACCGGGGAAAGTCTCGCTCGTGCAGTTGCTGGACCCAGTGCTGGTGGCGGATCAGATTCGGGTGTTGTTTCAGGGATTTCCGATTGCTGCGGCGAAGACGGGCATGCTGGGGGGACGCGCCCAGGTGGAGGCGGTGGTCATGGCCTGGCAACAGAACGCTCCAAAAGGCATGCCGTTGGTGGTGGATCCGGTGATGGTGGCGACGGGTGGGGGCAAACTGCTGGAAGATGAGGCGGTGAGCGCGGTGAAAACCCTACTGCTGCCGCTGGCCACGGTGATCACGCCCAACATGGACGAGGCCGGTGTGCTTTGGGGAGAAGAAGTGACGACGCGTGCGGAGATGGCGGCCTGCGCGCAGGATCTGGCAGCGCAGTTTCAGACGGCAGTGCTGGTGAAGGGTGGTCATCTCGAAAACGATGCCGCTGCGGATGTGTTGTGTGCGGAAGGCGGGCTGAGCTGGCACGAGACAGCGCGGACGCCTGGGGTGCAAACGCATGGCACCGGCTGCACTTACTCGGCCAGCATCGCCACAGGTCTGGCGCACGGGTTGTCGCTCCAGGAGGCGGTGGCGCAGGCCAAGAATTATGTCAGTCGGGCGATTGCCGAACATTTTGCGTGGGAAGGTGCGGGTGGCATCGTTCATGCATTGAATCATCTGCGGAACTCAGCTCTATGAAATCTTTCTTCCCCTGGCTGTTGCTGACCAGTCTCTGCTCTGCTGCGGATCCCGCGCCGCAGAAGGTGGAGGATGTGTCTCAGGCGGCGGTGCAGTCGGCTTTTCAGATCCTTCGCAGCGAATACATCCGCAGCAGTGACCTCACCTTTGATGAACTGAATCGCGCTGCTTTTCAGGGACTTTTGGCCCGTTTGGACCTAGGCGCAGAGCTCATCCGCAAGGTCGATGCCGAGCGGCCCCCTCAGCGCAGTGGTGTGCTGGCAGCCAAATTGACGCCTGAGATCGCTTACCTGCGCCCCTTGGCTTTTGTTGAAGAGGAGCCCGCGCTGATGGCCGCGCGCCTGAAGGAGTATCGTGAGGCCAAGGTCCCCCATCTCATCTTGGATCTCCGCAGCGCCGCAGCCCCGGGGGATTTTTCAGTCGCGGCAGCCTTGCTGGATCTCTTCATCCCACAGGGAGATCTGATGTTTCGCCTGAAGCAGGTGGGCCGTGAGGACGCCCAGCTTTTCATCTCCCCGCAGGCACCGCTCTGGACGGCACCACTCGTGGTTCTGATCGATGAAGAAACAGGCAATCTTGGTGAAACCATCGCCGCAGTGCTTTGGCATCGCGGTCAGGCCCTGCTCATCGGCAGTCAGACACGCGGAGCCACGGTGCGTTATGAAGCCCTTCCTCTCGATGACCAGTGGATGCTCCGGTTTGCCAGGGCCGAAATGCTGCTGGAGGATGGCACCTCGCTTTTCAAAAAAGGTCTCACGCCGGATTTCATCCTGTCGCTGCCGCCTGCGGTGAAGCGCCAGATTTTTGACCATCCGAGCAACGCAGAGAGTGTGAAAGACAGCCTCTTTGATGTCGCACGTGTTCGCTACAATGAGGCCGCGCTCATTGCTCGCAAAAATCCCGAGCTCGACTCTTACATCCGCCGCAGCGCGGGAGAAGTGCTGGAGGATGATCGCCCTGCATTGCGTGATACGGTGCTGCAACGTGCGGTGGACATGCTCAGCACCCGCACCCATTTCCAATCCAGCCCGCTCAAGTGGCCCACCGGCCCACGCTCGACTCAACCCGAGCCGACGGTGAAAAAAGCCCAGCCCGTCAAACCATGATCCCCGAGTACGTC
>JAIXVB010000539.1 GCA_027483245.1 Verrucomicrobiaceae bacterium
CGGATGGCTGGCAGGGCAGCTTGAGCAGCGCGGCGACCGACATCGATGTAGCGCTCGTAGTTTTCGAAATCGAACCAGGTGCTGCCGCAATCGAACGGATGAATGAGCACATCCGCTTGTCGCCCTTCTTTCTCCACAAGCCGCACCTGAGCGCACATCAGTGCGCGTCGAAAGGTGTCCATGACATTGCCATAGGCGAGGAGGTTGAAGGGATTGAAAAATCGAGAGACGATGCTTGGCCGCTTTTGGGGGGTCGTGAAGGAAGCATCGCGACAACGGGCAATATCCTCTGCGGTGGGCAGCACATTGACAGCGATGACTGCATCCACATGAAAACGCTCACGGAGAACGGAGACGGGCAGGGGCTCCGCCGCGCCTCCATCGGTGTAACGGCGGCCATGCAGTGCGACTGGCGCACAGATGCCAGGAATGGCTGCGCTGGCATGAACGGCTTCAGCGACTGAGCCCGAGTCGAACAGGTGCGCATCCAGGGTATCCAAATCCGTGGCCACGATGAGTAGCGGTAAGTTTAGATCTGCGAAGGTTCGTGAGCCCAGGGTGCGTTCCAGGTGTTTGCGGATTTTATCTCCGCGGATGAGACCTGAACTGGGTGGAAAAATAGGGTCGAGGAGGTTCAGCAGTGTTCGGCGATCTTTGATCTCACGGGCTAATTTTTCCATCTCGTTGCCACCCAGGCCTGCCGCATAAACAGCTCCCACGTAGGCCCCCATGCTTGTCCCCGCGATGGCCGTGATCGGAACGCCATTTTCTTCCAGGATTTGCAAGACGCCCACGTGTGCCAGCCCGCGTGCGCCACCGCCGGAGAGCGCGAGACCGATTTTGGGCAGGACTGATTTCCCGCCGCCTCCTTCATCATCACGCCGGGCACGAAGGATCCCTACACTTTGACCGTGGTTGAGATTTTGGCTGATCATAGTGACCTCCAGTTGTGAATTTAGACTTCAGTCGCTGGGGGCTTTGTTCAAAGAAAGCTGCCGAAACGAAGTCGCTTTGACTTGGCGTGATGCTCTCAGTTGCGTTGCTCTCTTCGCTTGGCATATCGGGAGGATGAAGGTTTTGCATTCCATTTCTGAGCTGGCAGACATCCCTGGGCCGGTGGCTTTGGCGATTGGGGTGTTTGATGGTTTGCACCTTGGTCATCAGGAGGTGATTCGGGCCGCTCAAGAGCACGCCAGCCAGCACCAGGGCACAGCCGTGGTGATGAGTTTTAATCCACATCCACTGCGCGTGCTCCGACCCGCCTTGGCCCCACGTCTCCTGTGTGGCGCAACATATCAAAAAAAATTGTTAGAACGAATGGGGGTCGCCTGTGTTTTGCTCTGTCCCTTCACCGCAGAAACTGCTGCGACGGATGCCGCCAGTTTTGTGCAATCCATGGTTAGTGCCTGCCACCCTCTGGGCTGCGTTTCGGTGGGTTACACCTGGACTTTTGGAAAGGGCAGGGAAGGAAACATCCATCTGCTGATGGACTTGGGGCAGACCCATGACTTTGCCGTTTATGGCGTGCCTCCGATTCGTGTGGGCGGGGAAGTGGTCAGCAGTACCTTGATTCGTGAAGCTGTGGCGACGGGAGATTTTTCAAAAGCAAATCACCTGTTAGGTCGAGACTATGCTTTGTACGGTGAGGTCAAAACGGGGCGACAACTGGCGCGGCAGCTTGGGTTTCCAACGGCCAATGTGAAGCTCGATGCGGAACTGCTGCCGCCCTACGGTGTGTATGCGGTGCACGTGGAAATTGACGGTCAATGGCTGGCGGCTGTCGCCAACCTCGGTCAGCGCCCGACGGTCGATCCTGCAGACGCTGCGCCCTCGCTGGAGGTGCATGTCTTTGATTGGAGCGGGGATCTTTACGGACGATCTTTGGAGGTTCGTCTGGGCCACTTTTTGCGACCGGAAATGAAGTTTCCTGACCTTCAAGCCCTCAAGGATCAAATCGCCAAAGACGCGCAGCAAGCGCGATCACTCCTCGGACTTCGCCTTGCGAGTGAATGAAGTATTCATTCGCAGCACCAGCGGGCGATGATCACTCGCTTTCATGAAGTCGGGTTGAGAATAAATGAAGGTGTTTTTGGGATCGACATACGGACGCAGGGCACGACTCAGGAAAAGGTAATCCAGACGTGAGTAGCTGTCTGCGGCGTCCCAGAAATGCGTCCAAACCAAACCATGTTCGTCGCGCATGTGCAGGTCGATCATCAAGCCGTCACTTTCGCGGCTGCCAATGATCTCATGAATGGACGCCTCATGCCGATGTTCATTGAAGTCCCCGTAACAAAGGATCTTTGTCTGGGGGTATTTGGAAAAGATGGAGTCCAGGTGCAAACGCAGGAGGTGAGCTTCATTCCGCCTCATCAGCGCTTCGTCAGCCTCGGCGACGACTCGTTTGGACTTGAGGTGAACACCCATGAATCGCACCTCAAAATCGGGAGCGACATCGACGGTGACATCCAGAATGCCGCGCTGAAAGGGGAAGGTTTCGGTGCCGATGCGGTAGGTCAGTTTGGTCTGAGAATTGCGTGCTTTGATCGGGAACTTCGAGAGCAATCCGAGACTGCGAGTGTCATCGCCGGCTCGGGTCAATTCGCTGTGAGGCAGATCGATGCCCTTTGCTTTCAAGGCGGCTTGGATCTCGCTCAGATCTTCCTGGGTGCCGATCTCGCAGAGTCCGAGAACATCGGGATGAATATCAACGAGATACTCAATAACTTTGGCCTTTTCTTGGGCCGGCTTTGTGGTGAGTTCTTCTTTTTTGCCACCTTCGAAGCGCTCCATTTTTAGCCAATTTTTGACATTGTAGGAGCAAAACGTGAATGGTTCACTGGCGCGTAAGCCCGTGAAGCAAAAAAAGAAAACAAAAACGGCGGATCCGAAGATCCGCCGAGTGAATGAAAGGCCTGTGGGGATCATCCAGGGAAGCGCGTGATGATCAGATGTCCTGAGTGGATGGAACAGGTTGACGCTTTTCGACAGGGGTCGGGATCTGCGGGCGCTCAGCTTCCGTTTGAGCGGTGGTGAGTTCGCGTTCGAATTCGTCACGTGCTTTTTTGAATTCACCCATGCTTTTACCCACGCTGCGGGCAAAAGTGGGGAGTTTTTTGGCTCCGAAAAGCACCAAGATAAGCATGGCGATGACAAACAGCTCCATGGGGCCGAGTGGGCCGATGGCAAGGAAGAGTGAGGTATTCATGGCTGGGGAATGGTTAGAGTTAAAAACGAAACGGCGCAAGCGTCCCTTTCCATACAACTAGAGAGGCATTTACGGGGGATTTGTTCATTCATGCGTGTGAAAAATGGTTCCAGTCTTGTCATGGGGACATCCCTGGGCTTTAATAAACACCCACAAAACACCCGCGTCCTAGCCTTTACTTCAAGCACCGATGATCGCCGTTCAAGACCTCACCAAGCAATATGCCGGGCGCATGGCGGTGAATCACATTTCTTTCCATGTCGAGCCAGGTGAGATTGTGGGTTTTCTCGGACCGAATGGGGCTGGTAAATCCACGACGATGCGGATGCTTTCCGGTTACATGCCGCCCAGTTCCGGTTATGCAGCGGTGAATGGGCATGATGTTTTTCGGGAATCACTGAAAGTCCGCCAATCGGTGGGTTACATGCCCGAAATGGCTCCACTTTACCTGGAAATGCGGGTGAAAGAGTATTTGAAATTCAGGGCTGAACTCAAAGGCCTGCGTAGCCGGGACATGCGCCGCCGCGTGGGGGAAGTGATGGAACAGTGTTCTGTGACCGATGTGCGTCGCCGTTTGATCGGCAATCTGTCGAAAGGCTATCGTCAACGTGTGGCTTTGGCGGACGCACTGCTGAACCAACCGCCGCTTTTAATTCTGGATGAGCCCACCAACGGCCTCGATCCTGTTCAGATCCGCCAAGTGCGTGAACTACTGCGCGGACTCCGCCCTGCGCACACCATCCTCCTTTCTACGCATATTTTACAAGAAGTGGAGCAGACCTGTGATCGGGTGATCATGATTCATCGCGGACGTATTTTAGCGAATGACACGCCCGTGAATTTGACCCGTAAACTGCGTGCCTTGACCCAGGTTTTTGTCGAGATCAGTGGCAAAGGTGATGTCGCTGCCCAGCTGGAGACTTTACTGGGAGTGCGCAAAGTGAATGAGGAATTGCGGGAAGGGGATTGGGTTCGCTACGCCTTGCGTGTCGAACCTGGAAATGACGTGCGTGAGGAAATCATGAAGCTCGCCGACAGCCAAACCTGGAAGGTGAGAGAACTCCACCGCCAATTGCCCAGCTTGGAAGATGTCTTTGTCGAGCTGGCTGCCTCTGAACCCTGAAAAAAATTGAGATACAACAGGATGAGAATCTTTTGGGTGCTACTGAAGAAAGAACTGCGCGCGTTTTTCGTGTCGCCAATGGCCTACATCGTTTTGGCCTTGATCATGATTTTGAATGGCTTTTGCCTGCGCGCTGCGTTGTCCGTTTTGGAAAGCGCTCCCAGTGAGGGCTCGATTGTCACCTGGACGTTCCATGCGATGTGGTTTTGGCTCTCGTATTTCTTTGTGTTTCCGCTTCTGACCATGAGGCTCTTTGCCGAAGAAAAAAAGATGGGAACTTTTGAGACTCTATTCACCGCCCCCGTGCATACGTGGCAGGTCGTGTGGGCGAAATATTTGGCCTCTGTCTTCATCTATTGTGTGCTCTGGGTGCCCAGTTATTTGAACTTTCAATTGCTCGATTGGATTACTGTCGGGCAGGTGGAAATGCCTTCTGGAGCCTTGAAGGGCAGTTATCTGATTCTCTTTTTCATGGGGCTATTTAATTTGGCGATTGGGTGCCTAGCCTCCGCTTTGACTTCCAATCAAATCATTGCGGCCGTGATTTCATTCACCGCCAGCCTGCTGCATTTTTTGATCGGCCTCTTCATCAGTGTAGTGGGCCGTCAAGTCTCCGAGACCTTTGTGGACGTCATCAACTACTTTGCCAGCATGGAGCACATCCGCACCTTCACGGCGGGACTTATCGATACTCGCCCGTTGGTTTATTACACCAGTCTGACCCTACTATTCCTCGCACTCACTCACCAAGTGGTAGAGTTTCGCCGGTGGAGGCCCTGAGCTGAAATGATGTTTCTGTGATCTTCTGATGTCTGATCCTACCCCTGTTTCTGTTTCTCCCAAGGCTATCCCGCGACGCTGGGGCATTGGATTGAATGTGCTGATCCAGATTCTCCTGGTTTTGGCCGTGTTTGTTGGGGTGAATCGCCTCAGTTATCGTTATCACGCGCGCTGGGACTTGAGTCCGCAGCAAAGTTACACGCTGAGTTCTGTCTCGACCAATTACCTGAGCAAGCTTTCCAAAGATGTCTTCATCGCGAACGTCTTTGCCCGTGATTCGAAGGTTTATGGGGATGTTCAAGCGCTTCTCGAAGAGTATCGACTCAATGGTCGCGGTCGGATTCGAGTTCGTTCGATTGATCCGCTGCGTGACATCGAAAGAGCAGAAAATCTAAAAGCCGAGACCAGTCTGCCGCTGGAGCAGAATGGGGTGGTGATCCGAGCCGGAAATCGGACACGATTCATTCGTGAAGAAGAAATGGTGATCCGCGATACAGGAACTGAAACAAACCGCGCCATCAAAGAATTCCGGGGTGAGGATGCCGTAACCTCCGCTCTGATCAATGTGGTCGAAGGTGAGAAACGGAAGTTTTATCTCGTCGTGGGCAAGGGATCGCGCACCGAGACAGCTTTGGTCGATGCCATGCAGGCTTTGGGCGAACTGGGAAGGCAGCAGAATTTCGAGCTTCTTCCGCTCAATCTAGCGGAAGTGAACCAATTGCCCGAGGATGCCGATGGTATCCTGCTGGTGGGACTGCGCTACGATCTCTCAGAGCGTGAAATGGCCATGCTCAAAGCCTATTGGGACGGCAAACGAGCGGGGGTTTTAGCCCTGCTCGACCCCTCGGGTGAGACCGCTCGGTTGAATGCATTTTTGGGACTGCATGGCGTGTTGCCACGTGGTGACCGTGTTCTTTATGCGGAGAGCACGGGGGCAGGGGCGCGGAAAGAATTTTCTGTCCAAGCGATTTTTGACAATGAGTCTTCCATCACGATTCCATTGGCTGCCTCGACTCTGATTCTGCCTGGACAGTCACAGTCTCTGGAGGTGCGTTACGACGACGAATACCTGAAGAATCAAAACATCACGGTTCATCC
>JAIXVB010000502.1 GCA_027483245.1 Verrucomicrobiaceae bacterium
CGTGGCAGGTGCGGATGAGGGGCATTGATCATCGAAGGAAGACTCATGGCCTAACCCAGCACAGGCTAGCCGATGGGCAAGCGAGACCGTGATGGACTCATCCCAGGATCCGCTTCCCCAGCATTATCAGAGGGAAGGGGTCAGCCCCCTTGCACAGGCGGCATGAGCGCCACTTCACAACCCGGGTGAAGGGCGGCATCGCGTTTCACATACGTTTGATCCACCGCCACGAGCAGGCTGGCATCCCACTCCGCGAGGCCCGGCCACTGATTAAAAAGCAGATCCAGCAGTGTCTGCACCCCGCAGTCATTCGGGCAGGCAAACCCCGCCACCTCATCCGTGCCGACAATATCGCGCAGAACCGAAAAAAACAGCAATCGGACGGTCATGGCTTCAAGATCCCGATGCAGGGAAGATTGCGGAATCGGCCCTGATAATCCATGCCGTAACCCACGACAAAGAGGTCCTCGATTTCAAAACCGCAGTAGTCCAGTGGCACCTCATGCTCACGCGGACGTTTTTTATCGAGCAAGACCGCAGTGCGCAGTGTGGCGGGGTTTTCAGCGAGCAAACGCTCACGCAAAGCCGCCAGAGTCAGGCCGGTGTCCAAGATGTCATCGAGTAACAGGATGTCATGCCCGGCGAAATCGACCCCTGCAGGCCAGTTGATCTTCACCTGACCACTCGACTGAGTGCCCCCGTGATAACTGCTGGCCCCTAGCGTGACGAGCCGGATCGGCAGGTCGATCTGGCGCAGGAGATCGGAGACAAAAAACAGCGCGCCATCCATGAGAACCACCACGGTGATGACTTTTCCATCGTAATCTGTTTCGATTTGCTGAGCCATCTGGGTGACCCGTGCACGAATTTCATCCGCGCTGAGCAGCACGCGGTCTAGATCGCTCAAAACACCAGTGAGTGGAGACATGGCAAGAAAGCCGCATCAAGGCGCAAAGATGGGATTGCCGCAATGGGCTGACGCACGTTTCTTTCTCCCATGACTGACTCTCCCACTTTTCTCCGTGATTTGCGCGTGAGCTATGACCTCGATGCCCTCGTCGAATCCAGTGCACCCGCTGACCCGCTCGAACTTTTTCAACTTTGGATCGAGGATGCCCTCGCCCATGATTTGCCGGAACCCAATGCGATGACACTCGCCACCCTCGGCCTCGACGGAGCGCCCAGTGCACGCACGGTTCTTTTGAAAGGCTTGGACGAGCGGGGTTTTCACTTTTTCACCAACTATGAGAGTCGCAAAGGCCAGGAAATTTCGGCAAACCCCCACGCAGCACTGACGTTCCTTTGGACTCAACGGCATCATCAAGTGGGCGTGCGTGGCACGATCTCAAAACTGCCCCGCCAAGATGCAGAAAGTTATTTCAACAGCCGTCCACTCGGGCATCAACTCGGGGCCTGGGTCTCGGAGCAGAGTTCCGTGATCCCTGGCCGTGAATGGCTGGAATCTCGGCAGGCGGAGATGGAGGCTCGTTTTGGCGAGGGTCCGATCGAATGTCCACCTTTCTGGGGCGGATATACTTTGTTGCCCACGGAGATTGAGTTCTGGCAGGGGCGCGTCAGCCGTTTGCATGATCGGCTGCGCTATCGGCGCGTGGATTCGACGTGGATCATGGAACGTCTCAGCCCCTGATCCCGGCGGTTGGAAAAACACCAACTCCCGCTGCCTGCTAGGCCCGAATCAGCATCAAGGTTCAGTACCGAGTGATTTCAGCCCGTCTTCGATGCGTTTCTGGAGCTTTGCATCGGCGGGCTGGAGATTGCGGGCGCGGAGGTAATATTCTCGGGCTTTCACCGGATTGTTCATTTTCACATAGACCTGGGCCATGTGCTCAATGATTTCCGCATCCTCAGACTGCGGCTGAGGCAGCAGCGAAATGGCTCGTTCTAGTTCTTGGATGGCTTCGGGGTAGTTGCCTTTTTTGAAATGCCACCAACCGAGGCTATCCACATAGGCAGGATTGTTGGGCTGGAGTTCGTTAGCCTTTCTGATGAGCTCACCGGCCTTGTCGAGATGGCGATCCAGTTCCAGCCACATGTAACCGAGGTAATTCATCGTGTTGGAGGCCGACTCCAGATCATCCTTGGGTGTCAGGGTGATGGATTTTTCGAAAATGCGTGCGGCTTCATCGTGACGTTTCGCGCGCTCCAGCGTGATGCCGTATTGGAAGTAAAACTGATGATCCACCAGTTCCGATTGGCTGTTTTCGGCGAGCGTCGCGGCCTCATGAAAGCTCTTCACCGAATCATCCCAACGCTCCAACTGCCGGTAGGCAATGGCTGCCTGATAATGGAAAACGGCAAAATCAGGGAACAGACGGATGCTGCGCTGGCTGAGTTGAATGAGGCGTTCAAACAACTGCGCGCGCAGCATGAGGATGCCGAGCGCCTGGTAGTCCTCGGCCTCGCCACCACCGATCTGGATGGCAGCTTCCAGGTGCGGCACGGCTTTGGCAAACTCCTCCCGTGATTCATACTGGCCGACAAGCAAACGCTGCTGCTCGACATCTTGAGGGGCGTCTTCGACGATCTTTTCCAGCACCTTCAGGGCCTTATCCTTTTCCTCAAAACCGTCGTATAGCCGATACAGGAGCTTGCGCGCCTGGAGATTGCCGGACTGAGCCGCGATTTTCTCACACAGATCTCGAGCCAATTCGAGCTGGTTGGTCAGGAGGTAATACCGAGCCACTTCCAGCCTCACGGTGTCGCCCTGATTTGCCGAAGCAAACCGGAGCACTTTTTCAAAAAACGGATTCACCCGCGAGAGATGTTCTTCGCGCATTTCCACCTGAGCCAGCGGCCAGACCTGCTGTGCAGCGCGTCCCAGTGTCAGCCAGTAGCTGGATTGGGTCACCGTCTGGCGTGCAGCGGCGTCCAGGACTTGAATCGCCTCGTCACGGGCCCCTCGGGTCAAATGTGTGAGTGCGGCAAAGGCAGAAACTTCCGCGTTCTTGGGGAAGTTCTTCAGCGCTGTGTCCAGCGTCTGTTTAGCGCGATCGTTTTCGAAGGGATCGTCGGGTGCGTAAGTCGCACAAAAACGCGCGAGATTCAGGTAAGGCTCGGGCTGATTTGGACTGGCCTTCACGGCCTTTTCCAAGAGGGCAATTGCCTCGGGACGCCCTTTGAAGCTGTAGGCCAGCTCCGCCGCGTGCATGGCGATCTGAGGGTTCGCAGGATCGACCTCGAGCACGGCGAGGTAATGATCGAGGGCTTCTCGTTGCTTCCCAGCCTTTTCAAACTGGAGTGCACTGGAATAATGTGCGAGCGCTTCGGCTGTCCGTGCCCCACCCGAACTCAACTCCAGGGAAGGAGGTGATTCAGGAGTGGGCAGAGACAAGTCCGCACGCTGCTGAGGCAAGGCCGCAAATCCCGTGAGAGGGAGGAGGAAAGGCAAAACCTGACATCTCCCCCAGTGCTGAACGCGGGACAAAAAGCCTCCGTCAGCGAATCGAAAGGGTCTCTTCGCGGGACGGAGGCAGATCATGTGGCCGAGGCTAGCGCTTACGATTTATAGCGCAAACGCTTCTTGTGACGGTTCGCGCGCATGCGCTTCTTGCGCTTGTGCTTGTTGATCTTCGTCTTTCTGCGCTTTTTCAGCGATCCCATGTCTGTGTTCTCCTGTGTTTCTTGTGTCGTCGTTGTTTTAAGGAACGACTTTGTTCAGCGGGTATTCCACGATGCCCTCGGCACCGAGAGATTTGAGCCGCGGGATGATTTCCCGCACGACGGATTCCGCAATGACCGTCTCGACGGCAACCCAGTCCGCATTCGCGAGCTGAGAAATGGTGGGTGAGCGCTCGGAGGGCAGGGTCTGCACGACCTTATCCAGCGCTGCGGCAGGCACGTTCATCTTGAGGCCGACCTTGTCGCGAGCCTCGAGTGCGCCTTTGAGCAAAAGAACAAGTGTCTCCATCTTCTGCCGCTTCCATTCGTTCTGGTAGGCAGGTTTGCTGGAGATGAACTGAGGATAGCTCTCCATGAGCGTGTCCACGATGCGCAGCTTGTTGGCGCGGAGGGAGGAGCCTGTCTCGGTGATGTCCACGATGGCATCGACCAATTCCGGCACTTTCACTTCGGTCGCACCCCAGCTAAATTCGACTTCGGCTTCGACGCCATGCTTGGCCAGGTAGGCCTTGGTCATGTCAACCGCTTCGGTGGAGATGCGCTTGCCTTGGAGGTCCTTCACCGTCTTCACGGGAGAGTCATCTGGCACCACGAGCACCCAGCGTGTCGGTTTGGAGGTGGCTTTGGAATAACGCAGGTCCGTCAGCACCTCAATGATCGCGTTGTTTTCCGCAATCCAATCTTTCCCTGTGATTCCGCAGTCCAAGAAACCGTGATCGACATAACGTCCGATCTCTTGGGCGCGGAGCAGACGCAGTTCCAACTCATCGTCATCCACCGTGGGGCGATAGGAACGAGATGAAACGACGATGTTGAATCCCGCACGCTTGAAGAGTTCAAGCGTCGGCTCCTGTAGGCTGCCTTTAGGCAAACCAAGGCGGAGAATGTTCTTCGATTCAGACATGTGAGGTCGGGTGGAAAAGGGCGCGCAAAGTAGCGGGCTTTGGCCGGGTGCAAAGGAATATTTGCCAAAGACTCCTGCGCAAAGGCTTCACCCCAAGGAAGACAGCCTTCAGAGAGCCCGATTTTCTCGAATTTGGCAGACCCAGAAGTGCCCGTCAGGCAGCTAAGTTCGAGAAAAAAAATCCCAGACTGGGGCTGCCAGTCTGGGATTGTGGGTGCGAGAAGGATCCTGCAAATGAGGAATCCCCTTCAAATTCAGGCTTTCCAACCGTCGCGATAAGCTGGACGAGAGATGAATTTGTTGGGCGCTTCGGCATTGGTGACTTTCATACCTTGCTTGTCCCACTGCACGCTCTGCTGAGCACGCACGGCGAGGTTGCCGAGGAGCACGAACTCGGTCAGCGGGCAGCTGTAATCGAAGTTCGAAGCAGGCACGCCACCGTTGACGATGTGGTAGGCCCACTCACCCTGCGGATTGTTCGGCATGGCGCTACGGGTTTCAGTCTTCTTGATTTTGCCCGCCTTCATGTCGAGACGCACCTGAGTGTAGCGCTCTTCATTGTAGATCACGGGGCTGCCGCAATAGGCTTCGCCTTCGAAGACGGTGCCTTCGGTGCCGATGAACATCATGCCGCTGCTGGCCTTCTCAAACGCTTTTTTGGCCAGTTCGCTGGTCATATGCGGGGAGATTTCTGGCTTGTTTGGTTTGCCGTCCTTCGAACCGTCATTCCAGGAAACCTTGAGGGCTTGGTGAGCGCCGGCAGGCATGTGATAGACAAGGTCTGACCACACGGGAGCACAGGTGTCGGAGATCGCGCTGCTGGTCGCATCGATCCGCTCAGGGATGAGCTGACCGAGGATGCTGAAGGTGGCGTCCATGATGTGGCAACCCATGTCACCCAGAGCACCGGAGCCGAACTGCCACCAACCACGCCAGTTGAAGGGGTGGAGGCTGGTGCCGCGCTTGGCGCTCATGCCTTCAGGGATTTCAAATTCAAAGTAGGGCTCAGAAGCCTCGCTGGCGAGCCAGAGATCCCAATCGAGACCCTCAGGCACGGCAGCGGCTTTTTTCACCAGCGGGCCTTGAGGCCAAATCGGGCGATTCGTCCAGAGGCGGATTTCTTTGAGGGTGCCGATCGCGCCCTGCTCGATCCATTCCTTGGCGAGGCGTTGGCCTTCCATCGTGCGGCCCTGGTTGCCCATGTTGGTGACGATTTTGGCTTCCTTGGCCGCGCGGTGCAGGTCGCGCACTTCGCTGATGTAGTTGCAAAGCGGCTTCTGAACACAGACGTGCTTGTTGTGCTTGATGGCGTGCATGGCCGCCACGTAATGCGTGTGGTCAGGCGTGGAGATGATGACGCCATCGATCTCGTTGGACATCTCATCGAACATTTTGCGGAAGTCTTGATAGAGCTTCGGCGCAGGTGGAGCTTCTTTGCCCGAGTCCAAATGATGCTTCTCGCGCTTCTTGGCAGCTTCATCGAGGCGCTTTTGATCAACGTCCACCAGTGCGACGATGTTGTGGTCCAGGGTCACACCCTGTGTGTCCGACTGACCTTTGCCGTTGGCACCGATGACAGCGAGGTTGAGTTTCTTTCCGGCCGTATTCTGGCCACGGAGGAGGAGGTTTGGACCGGTGAAGGCACCTGCAGCGAGGCCTGCCGTACGGCCCAGAAAATGACGGCGTGAGATGATGTTAAGACCCATGGGGTTTGATATGTGGTTGAGTTGGGGGAATCGAGTTAAACGGCTGGTTTTTCCCGAAATTACGGCCAGATGCTACCAGCCACGTGTTTTCGCGTCCAGTGCGAGGAGTGTGGACCCGCTATTTACAAAGGAGCGCGCGCCCGCTAAAATCCACTTCCCCATGAAGAAAAGCCGTTTTGCCCCCCTGGCCATCCTCTGCCTCAGCCTTGCTCTGTCCGTGTCACTGCACGCACAGGCCGTGGATGACGTGGGCGAACAGTATTTTCGTGGCTTTGTCATGAAGAATGACGCGGAGAAGCTGGAGGGTGAAGGGAACTTCGCGGGTGCTTTGCAGATGTATCAGACGATGGGGCAGATCTTTGATGACCTCGCCAAAACCCATCCCGAGTGGCAGCCCGGCATGGTGAACAACCGACGCACGCTCACCCAGCAGTCGATCACCCGCCTTCAGGCAAAACTCGCCCAGCCTGCATCAGCACCTGCTCCCGCAGCCACCAGCCCCGCCCCGGCTGCCGCGACCCTGCCCATTTTTAATCCCGCAGCCACAGCGCCGGCACCGGGCACCGTGGCCCCCATCGCAGGCACTGGCGGCGGCTTGCCAAGCCTCAGCGAGACACTGGCTCAGTGGGAACAGGCCTACCGTCAGCGCATGCTGCAACTGGAGACACAGAACAATCAAATGCAGCTCGATCTGGGCAAGTGGCAGCAGTGGTATCAGTGGGCCTCTGGCGAAATCGCCACCGCACGGGCTGAAAAAGAATCGCTCGAAAAACGCACGGCCGATCTGGAAAAATCCATCGCCACCATGAAGGAAGAAGTCGCGGCTGGACGCGCCGCCGCCAGTCAGCTTGATGCCTTGGTCAAAGAAAAGCTCAGCATCGAAGTCGAGTATCGCAAGGCCTCCCAACGACTCATCGCCGCTGAACAAGCCGCCAAAGACTCCTCTCAAAAGCTCTCGGATGCCGCTCTGCGCATTTCCAGTCTGGAGACTGAACGCAACAAGCTACTGACTGAGAGAGATGCGGCCATGAAGGAACGCGACGCAGCACTCGCGGGAAAAAACCTCGCCACCGAAGAACGTGACAAACTCAGCGTTCAAAATCTGGGCATGAAGGCCGAGATCGAAAGCCTGAAAAAACGCGCGCCCGCCAGCGATGAAGTGAAACGCATCCTGGCCGAAAATGAGCGACTGAAGAAAGACCTCGAAGTCGCTCAAAAACAGGTCGAAACCCTCAAGTCCGATGTTTCCCGCAAGGACATCGAAATCGCCAATCTGCGTGGACAAGTCACCACGCTCCAAGGCGAAATCACAACCCTTCGCCAGCAAAGCGCGACGTTTCAGACGCAAGTCGCTGAGTTGACTCTCCAGCTCAAAAACCTGCTCAATGGTAAACCCGAGGCGATGACGCCTGAGCTGGCCAAAGAAAACGAACTGCTGCGTGAAATCATCATGCGCCAACTGCGCACCCAATATCGTCAGCAACAGGCCAAGGACCTGGTGATCGGCGAACTCAAAAAGATGGAGGGCGTTTCGCAGACCTTGCTGGAGCAAGTTCAGGATCTCAAAGACAGCCGCATCACCCTGACGCCAGAGGAAGAAAAACTCTTCAGCGACCCAAGCGTGCGCGAGATGCTAGGAAGCAACAGCATTCAGGGAACCCTGATCGCTCAAATCTCCAAACCCACGGAAGACAAACCCACCACGCCCACCAGCCCGCTGGACGCCCTGCTGAACAAAGCCAACGGAGCCTTCTCCGCTCAAAAATTCGCGGAAGCTGCGACGCTGTTTGAGGATGCTCTGCGCGCCGACCCGAAAAACACCACCGCCCTCGTCGGCCTGGGTTACTCACGCCAGCGTGAAAACAAGCTGACCGAGGCTGAAGCCGCGCTGAAAAAATGCCTCACCTTTGATCCCAACAATGAGACCGCAGCGTTCCATCTCGGCGTCACCCATTTCAAACAAGAACGCTGGAATGACGCCACCGCAGCGTTTGAAAAAGGGCTGCAAAAGAACGCCCAAAATGCCCGCGCTCGCCACTACTTGGGCATCATTTCCACGAAGCTGAACTTTCTGGATCGTGCGGAGCGTGAGTTCAAAACAGCCATCGCCATCGACCCCAATTACGGTGAGGCGCACTTCAACTTGGCCGTCCTTTACGCCACCTGGGATCCCCCTCAATGGGACAAGGCCAAGGCCGAATATGACGAAGCTTTGAAAAAAGGGGTAACGCCTGATTCCGCTTTGGAAAAACTGCTGAAGGGCAACACCACCAAGTCCGTCTCGACCCGCTGATCCCCCACTCAAGTGGCTGCTTCCCTGTCTCAGACGCTCGTCACCTGGTTTCTCGAGACCGGTCGTGATTATCCCTGGCGTCAGACGCGAGATCCATATGCGATTTTGGTCTCGGAGGTAATGCTCCAGCAGACCCAGATCGCCACGGTTCTGGGCAAAGGTTATTTTAGCCGCTGGCTCGAGCGTTTCCCAGACATCACGACGCTCGCCACTGCTTCTGAAGAGGACGTCCTGAAGGCCTGGGAAGGCCTGGGCTATTACCGACGCGCGCGCAATTTACAAAAGCTGGCGCAAACCCTCGTCGCTGAGCATGGGGGGCAGTTCCCCAGCGATCCCACCAGCATTCGTGCGCTGCCAGGAATCGGACCTTACACCGCCGGGGCGATTGCCAGTTTTGCCTTTGGATTGAAGGAGCCCATCGTCGATGGCAACGTGGCTCGGGTGCTCTCACGACTGGACAATGACGCCACCCCCATCGACTCGACCGCTGGCAGCAAGCGCCTGTGGGCACGGGCGACCGAACTGGTGAAAGCCACCGACGATCCACGCGCCCTGAACTCGGCGCTCATGGAGCTGGGGCAGACGGTTTGCAAACCTGCCAACCCTCTCTGCGAAGAGTGCCCCGTGCGACGCTTTTGCCGGGCCGAGTCCCCTGCCCTTTTGCCCATCAAGGCCAATCGCACGGAGATCACCGATCTGGATGAGCATGTGCTTTTTATCCAGACCTCGGAAGGCGTGCTGCTCGAACAAGAAACCGGCAAACGCCGCACGGGCCTGTGGAAACTGCCCGCACTGCCTGACGCTTTCGCTGACACTCCGCCGCCGCTGCTGATGAAAAGCAGCTACGGCATCACGCGCTACCGAGTCAAACTCTGGGTGCATGAAGGCAACGCCCTCACCCCGCAGCGCTGGCCAGAAAATCATCGTTTCATGCCGCTGACGGAAATCGCCACCGCCGCCATGCCCAGCCCCTACCGGCGCGCTTTGGAAAAGCTGCTCAAAACAGCCACCTTCAGGCTGGAGTGACCTCCAAATACTCGCGCAGCATTTCATTCCACAA
>JAIXVB010000693.1 GCA_027483245.1 Verrucomicrobiaceae bacterium
GCCTGCGGTTTCCCTCTGGAGTGGAAAGACAAACTCTTCACCCCTGTCGGCTGCCGCTCCTGCCGCAACACCGGCTTCACCGGCCGTCTTGCCATCATGGAGATTTGTTTGATGACCGATCAGCTTCAGGAAAAGATCAACCTGCGCGCCACCAGCATGGAACTGAAAGCTCAAGCGCTCAAAGACGGCATGATCCCCATGCGCCAATACGGCTTCCGCAAAGCCTCCCAAGGCATCACCACCCTCGAGGAAGTGATGACCGTGACGGCCGCGAGTGAGTGAGTCACCTCTCAATCATCATAAACCAGCCAAGCTGTGCTGCTTCTTTTCGCCTGTCGAATCCATTCGATGTAGGGACCGAGAAGAGTGTAGATACCCCCAGGCTCACTGCATTCCTGCTTGCATTTAATGCCGCGGCTCACGATGCCAACAAGGTAGGGCGTGCCGCCTTCAATGGTGTAAACGGGTCCACCACTGTCACCTGAACAGGTGTTGCCATTTGCTTCTTCGTTAGGCCCGCCTGCACTGTGCGGCATCGCAGCGATCATCTCGTAGTAGCGCAGCATGCCATTTTCATTCGTGTGGTGCAGCATAGTGTACATGCTCACATCCTGGCTGCCAAGAGCCACACTTACTTGCCGCTTCCAGCGATCGTTGCTCCATATTGGAAGAGTATTCCCACTCTGAGTCATTGTGTTTAGCCCAAATCCCACAGCGAGCACTGATTTCTTTGCGCGGGTCACAATGCTTTGGTGAAAAGCTTCATGTTCAGGAATAAACTGTGCAACTTCTCTAATTTTGGATCTTTCTGCTGCGGCGATGCGCAGGAGCATCAGATCATTCCTGAGCGGCGACTGATAGCCATCACAACTCGTGTTTCCTTGCCGATGACCATAATCCGGATGAATCATCAATGCATCCACTCGAACATTAATACCTCTACCTCTATCATCTTCTTTATCACTCGCTTCTTCTGGGAAGTTTTTGGGAAACCGACTGCCTATCCAAACATGACTGGGAGGAGCCTTTCCGCTTCGAGGTTTAAAGATATGGGCGGCAGTCAATACCAACTCCCCTTCTACCAAAACACCTGTGCCAAAGCATTCATCCCCTTCCCTCATGATGGCAACACAAGCCTTGAACATCGACTCATCTGCGCGATTTGGCTTCCCCCCAGGAGCCCAGGCGCGACCTGTTGCATCGGTCGCGATATCCACGAAATTTTGCTGATAGACATGATCATTCAAAAGGCTGAGTTCCCCTTTTGGAAGCCCCCCTTCTACCAGTCCGAAGGGGAGCGGGGACTTCGATTCATTGTTCTGTAAGGACACTGCCAATGCTTGAAATTGCACCTCGGGTGAATCTCCTGCAGTCTTGGCGAGCTGTCCGGCCTCTTCCAGGACCTTAATGTACTGATTCATAATCATGCGTTCTTCAGCGCGCCCACGCACGCCTACTGTCTCTGCACGCAATGATGATTTGGCAGAGGAAAGTTCAAAGCAAAGCAGGAGCAAAAAGAAAGGTTTGGCGATCGGATTCATCACAGTAAAAAGGTGTGAACTGATGTTTAGGAACAAAGCATGACAGAGGCACATCAGCCTCCGGTGATGGCGCTCGTCAGTGAGCTAATCCAGCCTTCCTTCTTTTTTTCGATGTAGCCTGAGGCCTTCTCTAGCTTCTTCCGGACATTCGAGGGATCGCGCTCGGTAATGGTTATTTTGACAACAATGAATCCCTGCCCGTCGAGTGTCGGTATGGGCATCCAGCTACCTGAACGAGGCCCTGGCTTGTAGATTTTTGGATTTTCGGCACTCAGATCCACTTTCAAACCTGTAAGGATAGGGTTCGAGGGCTCAATCTCCACCCAGCCTGCATACGGCTGCCCGCCAACCTGACTCTTATCTTTAACTGCGAGTGCCTTGATACTCATTTGAATATCCAATGCCGCTTCGTTGCCAACCTTCAATGCCAAGGCACCCAACCAGCCCCAAAATTCACTTTTATTAAAACTGACAATTTTAGCGCCCACTCCCGCAACCCATAGTTTTGGCTGTTTAAGGAGATATACCGATTTAGCGTTTGTCTGGATCGCTTCGATACTCAGGACCAGTTGCGGAACCTTATCCGTATCAGGCCGCATTTCTTCAAGTTCCTTCAGGATTTCAACAGAGGTAACCTGCTCCGTGGCGAGCTGCTCGGCGATGTTCTCAAGATTGTATTTTTCAGCCTCTGCCTCTTTTGAGAGTTCAGTCCATCGCACATAAAGAAGTGCGCCTTTATCTCCAAGATCGCTCGTCGTAAAACAAGCTTGCCCGCTGTGTTGGTGCTCGTATCTTTCAGCCTCGTCGTCGAGTTCGCTTTTGACCGCATCGATTCCCCAGCCTGCCAGCGCTGCAATAGCGGTACCTAGAACTGCACTTTTGCCCGTGCCGCTTTTGTTGTTGGAACTCCCCACACCAGCATACCCCACAGTGACAATCTCACCTTTAAGGATTTCAGAATTGGCATGGCGAGGTATCAAGCCGCCTAGCTTTGTGGCAGTGGAGCAAGAGGGAAGAGTGCTGAGGACGATGGCCGCCAGAAGCAACAGGTGGAGTTGATTATAGAATAAGCGACGATTTGTTTTCATAGGTGGATATGGGTGTTGGTTTGCTTGGGAAAAATTTCATTAAACCACCACGCTCACGGCCTCACTGGGCTGGCTTTCTCCAGCATCATTCACACCAGTGACGGTGATTTTCACAGTGGTTCCGAGAGGAAGATTTTCGGCGGTGTGTTGGGTGCCCGCAGTGTTGAGAAGTTTCACGGGCGTGGAGTCAGTGCCGATGATCTGTTTGTAATAATTGAAGCTATTGGCGCGGCGGGCCCCGTCGATTTGGATGAGGACACGGCCACTGCCGAGGGCGGTGACGTGGACGTTGCTGGGCTGCCCAGGGGTTGCAGGGTCAGCAGGGCGATTCAGGCCGAAATCATACCATTTTGGGTCTTCGGCACTGAGCTTCTGCTCCAGCTCATGGAGGGTTCCGCGAAAGCGGAGACGAAAGGCACTGCGGGCGGCATCTCGGGCGATGATTTTTTCTTTCGTGAGTCGCAGGGCATTCCCCACGTTCTGGCGGGCATCTGACACGGCGTTGCGCAGGGAAGTGGCGATGGCGGCGGAAATCTCCAGTTGGGCGTTTTCCTTCTCTGGGTTGGCCATCAGGTAAGCAGCCAGCCCGCTCAGTGCAGTGAAGCGTTTGTCTTGGGTCGTGGGGATACCCACGGTCTGATCAGGCAGGCCTGTGGCGGTCCACTCGACACTCCACGCATTGCCCAGAGAGATGCTGAGCACCTTGAGTGTGCGGGCAATGAAACCTTTGCCATTGCTGTCCGCACTGCGAAGGGCTGAGTAGGCAGCGGGCTCCGCGCCCTCTGCTGCGACGAGATCGTTTTGGGCAGTGATGAGGGCTTCTAAGTCAGCCCGAAAATCGGTAGGGTTGTTCTGCTTGATGTTGCAGGCGACTGCGTGCTGAGAGAGTCCGTCGTGGAGGTCTTCTCCTGCGGCGATGAGTTCGCCGATGGGATCTGGGGTAGGGTTGGAGGCCATATATTGTCGCGGTTTGTGCTTGGTTTTGAGGGGAGGAATCGGGGTATACGGTGCTTTATATCTAGGATCCGTTTTTTCAAAGATGCCATCCCATGTGACGTTTGGATTGGGGGAGTCCCAAGTGAGTGGTTTCATGGCAGGAGGATCGTGAGATGTATAGATGTCTGCTCTGCGGCAGGCGCGGAGTTAGGTGCCTGGATGGCACAACGTGAAAGGCCCGTCGTTGTGACGTCAGTGGCTGTGGCAGAGCACCACAGCACGCCAGCGGTGCACTAAGCCAGCCAAGGACTGACCCCATGCGTCGCCGAAGTGGGGCTGGGCCGATTGGCAGCTTTGAGGATGAGGGACGACAAGTAGTCTGCCAGAATGGCAGTGGCCCCGAGTGAGCACTCACGGCAGGTTTGCCATCGGCAATCCTAAATAGGGCCGTCATTTCGGCGACTACCAATCTGGCAAGCTCCTCTACGTCGGTCAATCCATGCCCTGCCCCATGCCGCCGGGAGCCGGAACCAGTTTCGGGGTCTATCTGGCTGCCAGATCTGTGGTAAAAGAGGGGGCCAGCACCTAGCATCCCCTCATGATGGATGTATTTCGCAATGTAACCTACAGCTGACAACTTTGCCGACATGGCGCGACTTTTGGCGGATGGTCACTAAAAACACAAGTGTTTTCCACCTAAATTCTCACTCAATGCAGCATCCGATTCGATTGGCAGTCTAGCCGAGGTTTCAGGCTGGATCGAGAAGGATCCGAGAAGGATATTCCGATCCATATCCTTTAAGAAATCAGTCTCGATACCAAGTGAGGGAATCGATGCTAGATTGGGTGTTAGCCTTGCGAAACAGAGCTGAGGGAGGAAGTCATCGATTCCAATTTCGTCCTGCTCATAGATTCCCCCAAGACTTTGTGATCGCTTTGATCCTGAGTTCGTGACGGTCTTCGTGTTGCCAGGAATCAACAGCCATTCAGTTCCCCTGAAATGAGCAAGTTCATGTATGAACTCGCACCAACTTCGATTTCCCACCGCTCATGATCTTTACCTCGATTCCACTTATTAAAATACACATCGAGAGTCTGACCAGCCAGCTAAAGCGTGAGCATTTTCAGGCGCTTTGGGAGCTATTACAGACCCAGCAGACTCGTGAACAAGGCTCCCCCAAATGGCATGGGAAAGCCCTCCGGGAACGTCTTGAGCGTGAGGCACGGGGTGAATCTTTCTGGGATGACGTGGGCGAGTCATTCGATCAAAATCACCAACAAATCACTCAGGGTCATTAGGATCGAAGGCCCATCCCGCCAACCGAGATCGTGTTCTCAGCAATCGATAAACTTGAGGCCTTTTCTCCACTTCCGAAGGCCAACCTCTAAACTGCGATGACTCACGAAAGCAACTTTCCGCCATTCGTGACGTTCAAGCAGCCTGCCTCATGATTTTTCCTTCTGACTCACCTTTTACCGCCGCGATCCAAGAGGTGCTTGAGCCCATCCGCAACGCGATCGAAACTCACTGATGCCCTCCTTCACTTACACTGCCCTGAATGCAACGGGCCAGACTGTCACGGGAAACCTCGCGGTCGGGTCGAAGGCGGAGGCCTTTCGAAAACTCGAAGCGCAGGCGCTGACGCCGGTGAAGGTGGCTGAGGAGGCCAAAGCGACCCAAGCGGCCGCTCAGGCCAAGGTGGTGGACAATCAGCCGGTGAAACTGAAGCGCGCGCAGATCATTTTGTTCACGGAGGAACTGGCCGACATGCTGGACGGGGGCTTGCAGATCGATCAGGCCCTGCGCGTGATCACGGAGCGGCAGGAGGACATCGGCCTGCGCAAGGTTTCCACCATTCTGCGCGATCAACTCCGTGAGGGATCCACCGTGGCGAAGGCGTTGAGAAAAGCCTCGCCGAGCTTCGATGATCTCTACTGCAATCTCGTCGCTGCGGGGGAGGTCAGCGGCTCCTTGGCGCCGATCCTGCGTCGCCTGGGTCAGAATCTCGTGGTCATGGCCGAGCTGCAATCGAAGGTGACTTCGGCCTTGATTTACCCGGCGTTTTTGATCGGGGCCTGCACGGTGTTGATGATCGTTTTCATGACGGTCATGGTGCCTCAGATCACGGACTTGCTGGCCAAAAGCGGTCAGAAGCTGCCCTTCGCCACGCAGATGCTCATCAGCTTCAATTCCTTCCTGGCCTCCTATTGGTGGATCATCCTGTCGATTCTGACCATCGTTTCGCTGTCGTTCAAAGCCTACATCGCCACACCCAAGGGGCTGATGTGGTGGCATGAGGCGAAGGTGAAAATCCCGCTGGTCGGCCCGGTGATTGCGACACGATTTTATGCTCAGTTTGCGCACTCCATGGGCAGTCTGGTGGGCAATGGCGTGCCGCTGCTCAACAGCATTCGTTTGGTCTCCAAAATCTCCGCCAATGTCTTCATTCAGTCCCTGCTGACCCGTGTCACGAGCCTTGTGGCAGAGGGCGGCTCCCTTTCCAGTTCCCTGAAAAAGGTCGGCTACTTCCCGATGATGCTGATCGACATGATCGCAGTGGGCGAGCAGACGGGCTCACTGGGCAAGTCGATGGAAAAGTGCGCCATTCGTTATGACAAGGAATTGGACAAACGCATCAAACGCATGACCGCTCTGATCTCACCGGTGATCATCGTCTTCATGGCGGTGATTGTCGGAGTCGTGGCCTATTCGATCATCTCTGCCGTCTTCCAATCCGTCAATGGCATCAAAAGCCGAGTTTGAGATGAACCCAAAATCATCGCTTCAATTCCCGAAAGAAATCCCCCGGGGCACGGTTCACACGGGGAGACCGCTGAAAAGTCGCGTCGTTTGTTGTTTAATCTTCTGAAACCATCCTCACCCTGTTTTGTTTATCCTCTAATCCTGCCATCCCCGTCATGACCACCCACAGCCACCGCCGCCTCCCTCGCCCCTCCGGTTTCACCCTCATTGAGATCGTGATCGTGCTCACCATCATCTCCATCCTGGCCGCTGGCTCCATCTACATGCTCAAGGGCAATGTCGATGTCGCCAAAGAAACGCGGGTCGATGGCGACCTGCAAAACATCATGACGCAGCTCCAGCTCTATGAAGCCCGCAACATGCGCTCCCCAACGACCGAGCAGGGATTGAAGGCCCTCGTCGAAAAACC
>JAIXVB010000040.1 GCA_027483245.1 Verrucomicrobiaceae bacterium
AACAACGGTCAACCACTGTAAACGGCTCCCGTCCCGGCTCCCGCCTTCTTCTCCGCCTCAGAAAACAATCGTCAACAATCGTCAACCATTGTAAACAACCGTCAACGGCTCCCGTCTCCCTCCCATGTCCTCGACCAAATTCACCACCACCACCTGGCTCATCATCATCATTGCCAGCATCGGGTTTCTTTTCGACACCTATGAGTTGCTGATGACGCCGCTGGTCGCGGCCCCTGCGATTGCGGAGCTTCTCAAAGTGCCGCTGAACAATCCGATGGTCACCGACTGGGTGGGCAAGCTGCTGTGGATTGCGGCGCTTTGCGGTGGGGTGTTTGGTTTGCTCGGCGGGTGGCTGGTGGATCGATTCGGGCGCAAGAAGATCATGGCGGCGAGTATCTTTCTTTACTCCCTGTCGCCGTTCTGTGCGGCGTTTGCGACCTCGTTGCCGATGTTCGTTTTCTTCCGCAGCACGACCTTCATCGGGGTCTGTGTGGAGTTTGTGGCGGCGATCACCTGGCTGGCAGAAGTGTTTCCGGACAAGAAGGACAAAGAGAAATGGCTGGGCATCACGCAGGCTTTTGCCTCGCTGGGCGGTCTGCTCGTGACGGGTGTCAGTGTCTGGATCAGCTCTCACGGCGCTGACCTGCCGCACCTGGGTTTGCCCATCGGACTCGGAGCCACCGACCCCGGCTCATGGCGTTACTTGCTGATGACGGGCATCTTGCCTGCGATCCCCATCGCGATCCTTCTGCCGTTTGTGCCGGAGAGCCAGGTCTGGAAAGATCGTCGTGCGGCGGGTTTGCTCAAGCGCCCAAGTTTTGGCGCGCTGTTCTCGCCAGAGCTTCGTCGGGTCACGCTGGTGACTGCTGCTTTGTCGGCCTGTGCCTATGGCATCGCCTTTGGGGCTTTGCAGGTCACAGTGGCACGTGTGACGCCGGGTTTGCCTGAGCTGAAGCCCCAGGCTGTCGCCCTGGCTCCTTTGCGCAAAGAAGCCGAAGGTCTCAATCTCGAGCTCAACAAGCTGAGCGCCACGGATCCAGCGCGCAAAGAAATCATCGGCAAGATCAAAGAGAACTTTGGCAAGCAGAAGCCTCTGAATGAGAAGGTGAAGGAAATGGGCGACAAGGTGCAGCTGCATCAAGAGCTCGGCGGTTTGGTGGGACGAATCCTGCTCGCGGTGCTGCTCATCTGGGGCATCAGCCGAGTGGCCTTGCTGAAGATCTTCCAGATCCCGGCGCTGGTCCTTCTGCCGCTGACTTATTTCAAACTGTTTGAGCAGGGTGGATCGACCTTCCTCTGGGCGTATGGCATCTGTGGCCTGCTCACCGTGGCTCAGTTCAGCTACTTTGGCGAGTATCTGCCGAAGGTGTTCCCGATGCACCTGCGTGGCACGGGCGGCAGCTTCGCGACCAATGTGGGCGGGCGCATGATCGGCACCAGCATGGCCTTTGTGACCACCAGTTTTGTCGCCCCGATGATCGCGGGCAAAGGGCCGATGCTGCCGATGCATGTGGCCATGGCCGCCGGTTATGTCGGCACTGCCATCGCGGTGATCAGCTTCATCGTCGGTTTCCTGCTGCCTGAACCGAAAGCAGAAGACTGAGTCGTCTGCACGATCAATCACTTCAAAGCGGTGGGTGGATGACCACTCCACGCTTTGAAGGCCCGTGAGAAGTGCGCGGCGGATTTGTAGCCCAGTTCGCTGGCCACGGCTTTCACCTGGGCATCGGGCTGGCGCAGTTTGATGGCGGCTTGAGACAGCTTGAGCCGGGTTAGGCAGGCGAGGGGAGTTTCGGAATCGTAGCGCTTGAAGAGACGCGTCAAATAGGCTGCGGAGACGTGGCAGTGGCGGGCTGCCTCTTCGATGCTGCTGAGCAGAGGGTAATTCCGCAGCAGATGCCCCCGGCATCGCAGGTAGGTGGCATAGGCGGGATCGAGCTTGGTGGCAGCCGGCTGCCGACTGTCGGCACAGAGCACCAAGGCATGCTCCAGAGCGGCTGCCGCGGCCCGCAATCCCAGGCGACCTCCACGCAGCGCGTGATCGATGGTTTCCTCCAGCAAGGTGATCACGCGGCTGGCATCCAGCACACGAATGAGAGCCCCGCTATCGAGCTGGAGATCCTCCAGCAGCGCCTCCGCTCGCGGTCCGGTGAAGTTAAAGAAGTATTTCACCATGGGCTCACCCGCATCTGACCGAATGACGTGTGGGGTGGCCGGATCAAAGAAATAAGCGTGCCCGGCACCGACCTCATGAAGCTGATGGGCCAAGGTCACCTGCCCTTTGCCACGAGAGACGAACTCGAAGGCAAGAAAGGGAAAGGTTTTTCGATCCACGATGAAGTCGGGAGCGCACCATTCACAGCCTCCGCCGACCAGACACAACCCCGTGCGTTCGCGCTGACGTTCTTTCCAGTCGGGAAGGAAAAAACGGCGGGTGCGCACCACTTGGGTGGAGAAGTAGTCGGCCTGTTCGGTGGCGGGCATGGCGGTGGGAAACAAACAGGAGAGTTCAGGGGTTCTTGCGTGCAGAGTCAAGAATCGTCATCCGCCTGCCAAAGATGGGCACAAGCCCTTTCTTGCCATCAGAGGGCATTCCGTTCCAGACTGAGATTCCACCCATCATGTCTCTGCCCCAACCCCTTCGCGGCATCATCCCGCCCCTCGTTACCCCTTTGTCTGGCCGCGATACCCTCGATGTGGCGGGTCTGGAGCGACTCGTTGAGCACCTCATCCAAGGGGGTGTGCATGGGCTCTTCATTCTGGGCACGACGGGTGAAGCGCCGAGCCTCAGCTATCGGTTGCGGCGTGAGCTGATCGAGCGCACCTGCGCCTTGGTCAAAGAGCGTGTGCCGGTGCTCGTGGGCATCACCGACACGGCCTTTGTCGAGAGTGTGAACTTGGCCCAATTCTCCGCTGAAAAGGGGGCCAGTGCCGTGGTCACCGCGCCGCCCTACTACTTTCCAGCGGCTCCACCGGAACTCCAGGAATACATTCAGGATCTGGTCTCTGAGATGCCTCTGCCGATGTTTCTCTACAACATGCCTGGGCTCACCAAGGTCAGCTTTGACATCGAGCTGATCCGCCGTGCGCTGGACATGCCGGGCATCGCTGGAGTCAAAGATAGCTCATGCGACATGATCTACTTTCATCGCCTCATTGAAGTGGCACGCCAGCGGCCTGAGTGGAGCATTCTTGTTGGTCCAGAAGAGTTGACGGCGGAGGCAGTCCTGCTCGGTGGGCATGGCGGCATCAATGGCGGCGCGAATCTGCATCCGAGTCTGTACGTGAAGATGTATGAGGCGGCAGCTGCGCAGGATCTGCCTCGGACGCGTGAGCTTCATGCGCAGGTCATGCGCCTCGCGGGGAGCATCTACACGGTGGGTCGTCACAAGAGTGCGATCATCAAGGGCATCAAGTGTGGTTTGTCCCTGCTAGGCATCTGCGACGATCAAATGGCGGAGCCCTTTCAGCGCTTTCGCGAGCCGGAACGTGCGATGATTCGCGAAAGACTGACCGCTCTCGAATTGATCTCCTAACCCTACCTTTTCTGACCATGCACTACCGTCACCTCCTCACTTTTGGCCTGCTGTCGCTGGCTGGCCTAGCTCACTCGGCTGATCCTGCCCTTTTAAAGTCCGAGTTCATTTACGATACCGGGCCGTATCCGCAGATCCATGCGACCACGATCGTCGAGACGCCCACGGGGCTGGTGGCGGCTTGGTTCGGCGGGACGCATGAAAAGAACCCGGATGTGGG
>JAIXVB010000101.1 GCA_027483245.1 Verrucomicrobiaceae bacterium
CCTGATCTCGAGCGCTGGCGTGAAAAGTGCGCGACTTATCTGAAGGAAATCGGCACTACCGACGCCGCCACCGTCCTGCATCGTTGGGAAAATCCGTTCAAAGCCCCCGAACCACCGCCGGTGCCCGCCACAGCGCCCGTGATCATCGGCGCACCCACGATCCAGACGATCGGCACCACCCCAAGCGCGCCCGCCACCACGGCACCAACGACGGCTTTGCCAGCCACGCCTGCCAGCGGCGTCACGACACCCAACAGTCCGACCACCGCGCCAACACCAACACTGCCAGGCAGCTCCTCGAGTCCGAGCATCACCACGCCCATCGCCCCCACGATTCCAGGCAGCACCTCGACTCCCGCCGCCCCCAAGACCAATCCATGATCTTGGCCACGGGTTCCGTTGAGTGAGATTCGTCAAATTCCGAAACACCCAGACAAACGAGCCCCGAAGAGTCCCAGATAAGGCCTCCTGGGCGAGCTTTAATAACTACATACAATGTATGTAATGTGAAATAGATGAAGAATGAATTGGTGTTGAAATTGAACGCCAACTAAACAATTTTATTTTGCCGACCATTCGAACTTATCAGTTAGTCTGTTTGGTTTTGTATTTCTAGAAACAGCGTGCCGGGGTGATCCTCTGGCAGAATTTCATTAATTTATGGCCGATATTTGTGATCCATCGGAATGGTTTTTTGTAGCTGTGGGTCTCGGTTTGGGGGCTGCCGTTGCAGTGATCATTGATAGGCTCATAATGTTTCTACATGACCGAAAGCAGCATTTTGAAACGAGGAATGCTCTCAAAGAAAGATTTGAAGCAAATATCAAGCTTGGGAATGCTTTGTGGAGTTACTTTGATTCGGGCGGAAAACCCAATTTCCTTTTTGATACTGGAGGTATTCTCGTCTGGCTAACGCAGGCACAAAAATCACTGACAAAGGAAGAGGTCACCGATATCAATGCTTGCCGGTATCAATTGGAGCATCTAAACGCAAAACTAACTGCTCTTTATTCTGTAGCTGCTTACGGTATAAAATCTCGTGCTGGCCAGTGTGGAATAATTGAGCACCAAGCATTATCCGATGAGAGATTTGAATATTTAAAGAGCACTATCACAGCGCATCTTCAAACAGAGATGGAAAGAATGAGAAATATAGTAGAGTGGCTATCGATTGAGAAAATAAGATAATGAGTTCTTCTCTCCAATAACCGAACTAAGATATCGCCGCTGCTGAGTTTTGATTCTCTTTATGAATACGACTAAAATCTTTATTGGCCAAGAACGGGTGTCCGACAACCCCAACATTATCTTTAATTTAACGCTTCTCTCTCCCAGGGAGCATTTGGAGAATTTACGGACCTATGTTAGCGCCGCCTTTAAAGGTTTGGTCCTGCAATACGCAGGTGAAGCAAATCATCAAGATGATCATTGGAAGATTACTGTCCCCGATGGCACGCTTCACAACGCGCAAATTATATCACAGGAAATCACCAGTCATTTAATGAAGTTGGCGGACAATTCTGGTGAAAATTTAGTTTTGGAATACACACCAAATCGCAAGCCTTGATTCCTCTGAATTGTGAGTCTTGAGGACTGCGTTGGTGTTGGTTTGGGATCTGCGGGCTGCTAAGAGATTCTGCCTCCGGCCAAAAACGCGGTGGTTTGAAAATCTTGATTGTTTGGGTAAGCTAATTAATGGACTTGGATGTAACCATCAATGATTTAGCGGCCCTTTTCACGTTATTAACGTGTCACTCAAGAGGCGCCTTTTTATCCCCTGCTCGGCTTGAAATGGGGTATCTCGGAGGTCAGAGAGGATCGCGGCCGGTGGCTTCGATGAACTGTTGGCGGAGGCTGGAGTAGGTGCGCTCCCATTCATCGATGGCGCGCTGGTATTCCATGATCTGTTTCTCCAGCACATGGACGCGCTGCTGCAGGAGGGCGTCGCCGCTGCCGCGTTCGAGATCGGGCCACTGGGCACCGACGAGCGTGGTGGAGGCGCTGCGGACCTGGTGGGGGCTGAATTGAAAGAAGGTTTCGTCGCTGAGGCGGGTCTCGGCACCAGAGACACAATTGATCAGGACGACGGTCTCATCGATCTCACCGGTGGCCAGGAACTCCTGGATGGTGGCGATGTTGGTCGGGCCATAGAGGTATTGGTCGGGCATTTGGATGAGCCAGTCCATTTGCAGTTCCCGAATCATGGGGGCGCGCTGCCAGGTCTGCCGGTTGTCATTGGAGAGCTTGTCCATGGGCGAGATCTTCGCCTCTGAAGCCCAGGCCAGGAGGGTATCCGTGTTGATGGGGCCGTGCTCTTCGTTGTTCGCGGCTTTGATGAGGTGCCAGATGGTTTCAGACATGCGGAAAGCCTAGCGAATGGAGCGGCGCAGTGGGAAGCAAAATCTGCGTGGACCGGACAGTTGCGCTGCGGTTTCTGGAGGGACATCGAGATGGATCGCCAATATTCCGCCACGCAATGATCCTTTTCCCACTGGAAATGCGCACGCATCCCCGCTTACACTGTTTCAACACCTCTGTCCCCTGCCCCACATGTCCACGGAAAAGCCTGTCTCTCTGAAAAACCTCACCTTGCTCGGCAATGAACATCTGCCAGCTACCGGGGGATATTTGATTCTGCCCAGCCAGCTCAGTTACCTGGATCTGCTGCGGCTGGAGCAGGTGCTCGGCGGGCGGGAGGTGGTTTATTTGCTGGAGCCGGGTGCTGCACTGCATCCGCTTCTGAAGGCGCATCTGGAAAAAGACACGGTGCACGCCCTGGGAATCGACACACAGAATGGTGATGTGGCAGCGTATCGAAAAGCCATCGACGCGGAGATCGCCAAGGGAGCGGTGGTTGTTTATCTGCCTGCGGAGGCTGCGGCTGCCGTGGCACCACTGACGACGGTGCCGGGAGTGAAACTGGAGTTTCTGCTGAAAGCGGACTGTCCGGTGGTGCCATTGGCCGTTTTGAATCTGGTCGATGTCGCCCTGGCCATCGAGGGTCACTACGATGAGTCCGAGACGGTGTTTTCATTTGGCAAGGCGCTGGTTGGCGAGGATGTGACGCTGGCGGCTTACCAAGAAGCGCTGTTCACCCTGGCGGAGGTCGCTTTCAATCAGCACCCTGCCCTGAATCTGCATCTGGCCTACGCGATGCTCAAAGGACTGAAACGCCACGGAACGAGCAATCAAATCATCGATGGCAAGGACGAGAAAGAGTTGGGATACGACAAGGTCCTGGCGGTGGCCATCGCGCTGTCGAAAGTGATCAAGACTGAAACCCAGAAGCGCCGCGTGGGCATCATCTTGCCTCCAGGAACCGGCGGTCTAATCGCCAACATCGCGGTTTTGCTGGCGGGTAAGATTCCGGTGAACATCAACTTCACCGCTGGCCGCACCTCCGTGGAATACGCGATCAAAGCTGCGGAGTTGGATCGGTTCATCACGGCGGACATCTTTGTGCGGAAGATGCAAAGTTTCCCGTGGCCACCAATGAAGCAGCTGGTGCTGATCGAGCGACTGCTGCCGAAAATGAAGGCGAAGATCGGTCTGTGGCTGGCGCTGAGCAAGATTCTGCCGGCTTCACTGCTGGCGCTGATCTTGGGGGTGCCGAAAAAGGGCGGTCGCGAGGAGGCGCTGCTGCTGTTCACCAGTGGCAGCTCAGGCAATCCCAAAGGCGTGGCGCTGACGCATCGCAACGTCATGGCCAATGTCATGCAGTTCAGCAATCGCCTTGGTATGAGCTCCAGCGACAGCATCCTGGGTAGCCTGCCGCTGTTTCACAGTTTCGGCTGCACGGTCACGCTGTGGTATCCGGTCATCTGCGGTCTGAATTTGGTCACCTATCCGAGCCCGCTCGAGACCAAGAAGCTGGGCGAGTTGATCGAAAAATTCCGAGTCAGTGTCATGATCGCCACGCCGACCTTTCTGCGTGGTTACCTGCGCGGCGTGAATCGCGAGGCGCTGACCTCCATCAAAATGTGCGTCACTGGTGCCGAAAAGCTGCCTCCAGCGGTGGCGCAGGCGTTTGAAAAAACTTTAGACAAAAAAGTGTATGAGGGCTACGGACTCACCGAAACTTCGCCAGTCTCCAATGTGAACCTACCGGATCCGGTGCCTCTGGGCAATGAGGGCAGCGGGCATGTCTGGCTGGCGAATCATCGCCCTGGCAGTGTTGGCCAGAACATTCCGGGGCTGGCTGTGCGTGTGACGAATCCCGACACGAACGAACCGCAGTCGATCCACACCAGCGGCATGATTTGGTTCCGTGGAGCCAATGTCTTCGAAGGTTACCTGAACGATCCCAAACGAACCGCCGAGGTCATTGATCAAGACGGTTGGTTCCGCACGGGCG
>JAIXVB010000220.1 GCA_027483245.1 Verrucomicrobiaceae bacterium
CGCAACACACGGCGCGGCAAGGTCTGGTTCATGGAGGCGCTTTTCCCCAGTTATTTTTTCGCTCGGTTCATTCCTGCCACTTCCATCCGGGCGGTGAGGCACTCGCAAAATGTCATTCGCATTGTCGAGTTCGGAGATCAGATGGTTTCCGTGTCTGAGGAGGTCATTCGTCTGCTGAAACACGAGATGGAGGGCCTGGATGTGCGGGAAATCCATGTCGGGGTGAGGGTGGGGGACACGGTGGAGCTGACGGAGGGCCCGATGCGCGGATTGAAGGGCATCGTGAATAGCATCCACAGCGGGGCTGAGCGCGTGAAGATTCTGCTGGAGTTCCTGGGGCGTGAAAGTCTGGTGGAGGTGCACGCGGCGAAGCTGCTGAGTGAACACACGCCGCGTGACATCCTGGCCGGACGCTAGAGAACGGGCGGGGCTTTGGAGCGGACTTGGGGAGAGCTGGAGCCTGACTTTTCAGCTGATTTCGTGGGTCACAGTCGTTTTGCGCGGGCGGAACACAGATATTTTGCCCCGCTGCGTTGCACATGCGGTGAGGCATGTTAGTCTCCGAATCCACCAAACCACCGCTCATGGGCAAAACACTCTTCGAAAAAGTCTGGGAATCACACGTCGTCGGAACCTTAGCCAACGGACAGACGCAACTTCTCATCGACACGCATTTGGTGCATGAGGTGACCAGCCCGCAGGCCTTTGGCATGCTGCGCGATTTGAATCTGAAGGTGGCTTACCCGCATCGCACGTTCGCGACGGTGGATCACATCGTGCCGACCGATAGCCAAGTGTCTCCATTTTCGGATCCGCTGGCTGAGGCGATGATTCAGGAGCTGAACAAGAATGCCAAGGAGTTTGGCGTGACGTATTTCAGTCTGGCCAGTGGCAAGCAGGGCATTGTTCATGTCGTGGGACCGGAGCAGGGCATCACCCAGCCGGGCACGACGATCGCTTGTGGCGACTCCCACACCGCCACGCACGGGGCTTTCGGGGCGATTGCCTTTGGGATTGGCACCACGCAGGTGCGCGACATCCTGGCCACGCAGACGATGGCGCTGAGCAAAATGAAGGTGCGCCGCATCAATGTGGACGGCCAGCTCCGTCCGGGCGTGTATGCCAAGGATGTGATTCTGCACATCATCCGCCTGCTGGGTGCGAATGGCGGCATCGGCTACGCCTACGAATACGGCGGCAATGTGTTTGATGGTTTCACGATGGAAGAGCGCATGACCGTCTGCAACATGAGCATCGAAGGCGGTGCCCGCTGTGGTTATGTGAACCCTGACGAGAAGACGTTTGAGTATCTGAAAGGCCGCCCTTACTCCCCGAAAGGTGAGGCCTGGGAAACCACCGTGGCACAGTGGCGTGCCGTGGCTTCCGATGTGGACGCTGTTTATGACGATGTGGTGAATATCCGCGCTGAAGATGTGCCCCCGACCGTGACCTGGGGCACCAGCCCTGACCAAGCCATCTCCGTGACGGAAAATGTGCCAACCGCCGAAAGCGCCACGACGGAGCCTGGACGCATTTCCATCCAAGACGCCCTGGATTACATGAAGCTGCCAGCGGGTGCGCCGATCAAGGGCACGAAGATCGATGTCGCCTTCATCGGCTCCTGCACCAATGGACGCATCAGTGACTTCCGCGAAGTGGCCAAATTCATTAAGGGCCGCAAGGTCGCCGCTGGGGTGAAAGCCATCGCGGTGCCGGGATCCCAAATCGTCGATGTCATGGCTCGTCAGGAAGGTCTGGACCAGATCTTCTCCGACGCAGGCTTTGAATGGCGTGCGGCAGGCTGCTCCATGTGTCTGGCCATGAATCCGGATAAGCTAGTGGGTGATCAGCTCTGTGCTTCCTCTTCGAATCGCAATTTCAAGGGCCGTCAAGGCAGCCCCACCGGGCGCACAGTGCTGATGTCACCCGTCATGGTCGCTGCGGCGGCTCTGACCGGTAGCGTGGCAGATGCGCGTGAGGTCTTCAGCATCGCAGGCTGAGTCCTGCCTTGCCACCGTGCGGGTTAGCGGACAATCATGGGGTCTCTCATGATTTTCCGCCACCCTGAATGGCTCGCGCTGTTGCCTGTCCTGCTCCTCGCGGGTGGACTGATGCCGCGTATGTCTCTGTGGAGACCGCTGCGGATCGCCGTGTTGCTTTTACTCACCCTGGCGCTGGCCCAGCCGCAGTGGCGTCGGCTTGCCGATGGCGTGGACCTCTGGGTGCTGCTGGACAGCTCCGTCTCGGCGGAGAAACCGATGTCCAAGGGGCTGCCCGAGTGGGAGAAATTGCTGGAGAAAGGCCGGGGGCCGAATGATCGGCTGTTTTACCTCAATTACGCCGGCGAAGTGATGCGTCGCGGGGCGGAAGGTGCGGAGCTGGTGGAGCGCAATCGCCTGCAAACACGCACGGATCTGGCGCTGTCCCAGGCGCTGGTTTATGCCGGACGTGAAAGTCAGGGGCGACCGGTGCGGCTGGCCGTTTTCACGGATGGTTATGCGACAGAGCCGCTGATCGGCGCGGCGGAAAAGCTGACGTCTCAGAGCGTGGAGTTGGATTACCGCTGGGTGCGGGATCCTGAGCCGGTGGACTACCGAGTCAGCGCGCTGAAGATGCCCTCCCGGGCGCAGTTGGGGGAGCCGTTCATGCTGGAAATGGAGGTCCGCGGCACCCACGATGGACCGGTGCCGGTGGTAGTCTTGCGCGATGGCCAGGAGCTGACCCATGCCACCGTGGACGTGCGTCTGGGCACAGGACGGGTGCGCTTCACCGACCGACTCGGGCGTGGCGGGGTGGCGCAGTATGAGGCGCGTATCCAGCCCACCATGGATGCGCATTCGGGGAACAATCGATACGAGGCGATGATTGAGATCGTCAGCGGGCCCCGGGTGCTGCTGCTGACAAAATACACGGACGATCCTGTCGCCGAGACACTCCAGCGCCAGGGGTTCACCGTGGAGACGGTCATGGATCTGCCGAATCTGCGCCCAGGCCAACTGGCGGGTGTGAAATGTGTGATCTTCAACAACGTGCCTGCCTTTGAGCTGCCGTCTGAGTTCCTGGCTGCGATGAGCTTTTATGTCAAAGAACAGGGCGGTAGCCTGCTCATGGCAGGTGGCACGCAGAGCTTCGCGGCAGGGGGTTACTTTGAATCCGCGCTGGATCCGCTGCTGCCCGTCTCTATGGAACTGAAGCAGGAACATCGGAAGCTGATGGTGGCCATGGGCATCGTCATGGATCGCAGCGGCTCCATGAGCATGACGGTTAAAAATGGCTTCACCAAGATGTCGCTAGCGGATGAAGGCGCGGCCAATGCCATCCGCTTTCTCGGTCCGCAGGATCTGCTGACGGTCTATGCCGTGGACAGTGATGCTCACGTGATGGTGCCGCTTCAGCCGGTGGGGCCGAATCGCGCGAAGATGGAAAGTGCCGTGCGCAGGATCGAGAGCACCGGCGGTGGCATCTATGTTTACACGGGACTGAAGGCAGCGTGGGATCAGTTGAAAAAAGCCACCGTCGGTCAGCGCCACATCATTTTGTTCTCCGACGCGGCGGATTCGGAAGAGCCGGGCGAATACAAAAAACTGATCGCCGACATCCGTGCCCTGGGTGGCACGCTCAGTGTCATCGCCCTGGGCACACGCTCGGATTCGGACGCGAAACTCCTGGAAGACATCGCCAAACTCGGGGGCGGACGACTGTTTTTCACCGACAAGGCCGAGGAGCTGCCCAGCATCTTCAGTCAGGAGACGGTGGCCGTGGCGCGCAGTGCCTTTCTCCGTGAGCCTGTGGCGACCAAGGGCGCAGGCGGTTGGTTTGAGATCAGCAATCAGCCTCTGCCCTGGCCGGCTCAGGTGGATGGCTTCAATCTCAGTTACCTGCGCGACTGGGCCAGCCAGGGCCTGATCACGCAAGATGAATACAACGCGCCGCTCGTCGCCTTTGGTCAGCGCGGCACAGGGCGCACGGCGGCGGTCAGCTTTCCTCTCGGCGGCGAGCATTCTCAAAAGGTGCGAGATTGGCCCAAGTATGGGGACTTTCTCCAGACCCTGACCCGTTGGCTGATGGGGGAGGCGCTGCCACCGGGCATTGGCCTGCGCCACCGGATCGAAGGGCGGCTCCTGACCCTGGAACTCATGCACGATCAGGAGTGGGAACCGCGACTGGCCGTGAAACCACCGCGCATCGCCCTCGCCCTCGGTCGCCGGGCAGACACGCTTTTGGAACCCGCCTGGGAGCGGCTATCTCCTGGCCACTATCAGGCGCAGGTGGAGTTGCCGGAAGGTGAGATGGTGCGCGGGGCGGTGCAGGTGGCGAATCAGGCGCTGAGCTTCGGGCCCGCCATCGTTGGCACCAGCGCCGAGTGGGCCTTTGATGAATCCCGCGCCGAGGAACTGCGCGCGGTCTCCCAGGCCAGCGGTGGGCGCGAGCTCCTGGACCTGGGACAGGCCTGGCGCAGTCCGCAGGTGCAGCGTTTTGTCGATCTGCGTGATCCGCTGCTCATCCTGCTGCTGTTGTTCATTTTGGCCGAGGCCCTGGTCACGCGCAGTGGCTGGCGGATGCCGGAGTGGGCCTTCATGGGCTGGAAAAGAACCCCGCGAACGGCAGTCAAGATCGCCCCCGCCAAAGCCTGGGCTGCGAAGGTCAAACCCACGGCCCCAGCGCCTGCCGAGACCGAACCCGTCTCCGCAGCGCCGGAACCGGAGCCCGACCGCCAGCGCCGATTTGACCGGGCCAAGCGCCGCTAATCGACCCGCTCACCGGGGTAAATGACCCGCTTCAGATACAGGCCACCCGCTGGGGCCATGAGGGTGCTCTGTCGCCCCTCGGCACTCTCCAGCAGATCATTGAACCAGGCCACCGTGGAGCGCCCGCGCCCCACCGAAACGAGACTGCCCACGATCATGCGGACCATTTTATACAAAAAGCCATCGCCCTCGAATTCCATCTCGATCAGCTCCTCCGCTTCCCGCATCTCTGCGCGGAAGATCGTTCGTGTGGTTTTGGCGGGAGTGGCCCGGCGCTGCGTCTCCGGCATGTCCCCACGATTCGCTGACAGGCGGACAAAGTTGTGCTCGCCCACCAGTTTCTCCAGGCACTGGCGCATCGCCGTGATGTCCAGTGGACCATACACCTGCCAGGAGCGCTCGGCCTCAAAGGCAGACATCAGCCGCGGCCGCCAGATGCGATACAAATAGATTTTTCTCTCTGCATCGAAGCGTGCGTGGAAATTGGGCTCTGCCGCCTCCACTCGCAGGATGCGAATCGTTGGTGGCAGACAGGCATTCAGGGCCTTTTCCCAGGACTCATCACTCATCCGCAGTGTCACCGGCACATCCACATGCGCGGTCTGAGCTAGAGCATGCACGCCGGCATCCGTGCGGCCAGAGCCCTGCACCTGCACGGTTGCTCGCACGGCTTTGAGAAAGGCCGCATTCAGCTCATCCTGCACGGTATCACCGCCTGCCAGACTCTGCCAGCCGCGCCAGGGCGTGCCGCAGTAACTCACGGTCAGGCGCAGACGCCTCTCTCCCTCCATCGGGGGGCGGCGCAGGCCCAGTTTACTTTCGGCGTCGCTTCGAATCATGGGTCACAGGCAATTCATAACTCTCGTCGGGCAGTAGATAACCCGCCGGGCCGCGTTGGGTATTCAGATAATCCTGCAGGATCACCACAGCAGCCAGCTGATCCACCACCGCATCCCGCTCACGTTTGCCCGTGATCCCTGCGCGGGACAGGGAAGCCTCCGCCTCGACGGAAGACAGGCGTTCATCGACAAAATCAATCGGCACCTCATGACCCAGCGACTTGCCCAGGTGAGTGGCGAACTTTTCCACCCGCTGCGCTGCTTCCCCGCGCTGTCCATTCATGTGCAGCGGCATCCCAATCACGATCCGACCGATGTGCTTCTCAGCCACGATCCGGCAGATCTCTTTCTCTGGGGCCTGCTGGGCATCCAGGGTCTTCAGCGGACTGGCCACCAGCTCCATCTCATCGCTGATGGCGAGCCCGATGCGGACGGTTCCGTGATCGATGGCAAGGATGCGTGGCATGGGGAAAGGAGGAAAAGGGGAAGTGTGCGGATTGGAGAGTGTGAAAGGGCAGGCGAAAAGTCAAAAGGTCATAGAGGCCGTAGCCTGGGCTTTCCAGCCTGTGTTCTGGTTCCGGTTCTCTTTGTGATGGGGGGAGGCCTTGGTGCCTTGGGGGATTGAGAGCTCTTCGCGCTGAAGCATCGAGGACGATGCAATGCCAGAGAGCACTTTGACCCTTTTCCCGGGAGGAAGAGGAGGAGTAGGAGGAAGAGAAGGATGTTAGGCCGTTGGGCCTCTGGAACCTTTTCCCTTTTCCCTCTGCTGTGATTCAGGCCCTCCGCAGCACGCGCAATCTCTCGCGTCCTTCACGTCCTGGATAAGCGAGGTTGGGCAGGTGATCCAAATAGACGCTCCAGGTGGGGGCGGCGAAAAGGGCGTTGAGTTCTGGCATGGGGATGCCAAAAGGCGGGCCTGTCTCGCCGGGGTCCATTTCGGGATTGATGAACCAGATGCCTGCCAGCAAGCCGCCGGGGCGTAGATAGCGGGCGATGGCTTGTTCATAGGCCGGGCGCAGTTCCGGTGGCAGCGCGCAGAGGCATGTGTGCTCGCAAATCAGATCATAGCGGGCGGTCCAGTCCTCGGGCTGATCGAAGAGATCCCCCAGAAGAAAACGCTCCGCCAGTTCAGGGTAAGCGGCCTGAGCGCGGGTCACGGCCGTGGGAGAAATGTCCAATCCATAGGCATCGACGCCCTGGGAGACCAGCATGGCCACATCATGACCAATGCCGCAGCCCGGGACCAGAGCGCAGCCTTTGGGCTGTTGACTGCGCACCCATTCCTCCAGGGGTGGAGAGGCCATGCCTTTGTCCCAAGGGGTTTGGTTGTCGAGGTAACATTGGTCCCAGTGGGTGAGTGTCATGGTGGGGGAGGGCGGGAAAAGGGAAAAGAGAAAAGGCTAAGAGGCTCGGCAGGGCTGACCGCTTTCTCTTCCTCCTACTCTTACTCCGCCTCCCTTGAAGAGCCAGCATTCGCTCTTCAGCTCGTGAAAAGGGTCGATTTGGAGCCCGGCGAGCTCTCCACGCCAAAGAATCGAGGACGATTTACCGATGGCGACCTTTGACCCGAGACACTGGACTCCAGACCGAACACCGATCACTGATCACTGATCACGGAAGACCGAAAACCCTCTCTTCCTTCAGGATCAGCGAGCAACCACGAGGCCCAACGTTGGGCGATCTTTTCGGAGTCGAGGATGCGGGAGGGGATGCG
>JAIXVB010000068.1 GCA_027483245.1 Verrucomicrobiaceae bacterium
ACTGCGCAAAGATTTCCCGCTGGCAGGCAAGCCAAGCGATCTCCCGGACGTGGGCTTTACCAACATCGCCCCGATGGCAGACGGTCCCTTTGTCACCAGCGCTGGCGCTGTCGATACCGTGACTCGTGAGCCACGGGCCAAACGGGTGGATTGAGCTCGAGTCGAGCTGACTTGGCCTGCTGAGCGACTGAACGAGCCCTGCTCGGTCTCGTGGTTTTCTCACGGAGAATGATAGCTTTTCACGACTCAGTTCGTGAAGATGGGTCCATGAAGCCTGCCCCCGTTTCCCGCCGTCATTTTCTCCATGCTGCTCTCGCCGGTGGTGCGGTCAGTCAAAGTTCCGTCATTGCTGCGGATACACCAACGGTGAAGGCGGGTCAGTTCGCGGAGCCTGGACGTGACATTCCTCTGGCAAATGATGCGGATGTGATCGTCTGCGGTGCCGGACCTGCTGGAGTGACGGCGGCCATCACAGCAGCGAGGGCAGGGGCGCGAGTGCGTTTGTTTGAATGGCGTGGTTGTCTCGGCGGTGTGTGGACGGCGGGGCTCTTGGGTTACTTCCTGGATTTCAACAAACCTGGCTTTGCCAAAGAACTGCGGGATAAACTGGATGAACGCGGTGCCCGGGCGAACTCAACAAGCACGAGCCGCTTTTGCTACGATCCCGAGGCGCTGAAACTGCTTCTGGAGGAACTGTGCGTGGAGGCCGGCGTGAAGTTTCAGTATCACACGCGGGTGTCCGCGGCTTTTCGTGAGGGACGCCAGCTCACCACCATCGTGACGGAGTCCAAGTCAGGTCGCGAGGCCTGGCGCGCGCCGGTTTTTATCGACACCACCGGTGATGGCGACCTCGGTGTGCAAGCAGGCTGTGGCTTTGAGATTGGGGAGGCGGCCAACTGCCCTTGTCAGCCCATGTCTCTCAATGCGCTGCTCATGGTCAAGGATGCAGAGGCTCTGCGAGAGTTCATTCGATTTGGCACGCCGAAGCCGGGCGAAAACACGGACGGTGAAAAGAAAGACCGGATCAAAGATGCCATCGTTGGAACCGGGCATTACCCTTCTTACGCGAGTCCCACGCTGTGGCATGTGAGCGGCAATTTGGTCTTTGCGATGATGAATCATGAGTATGGCATCAAGCCCTGGGACGCTGCGGAGATCACCGCCGCAACGGTGCGTGCACGGGGTGAGATGAACAAAATGGTCAATGGCCTGCGGGCGCTCGGTGGCCCCTGGGAGGGCATTCAGATCGTTGCCACGGCTGAGCAGATCGGTGTGCGTGATGGACGCCGAATCAAAGGGCGCTACACCGTGCTGCAAGACGACCTCGCTCAAGGAGTGCGCCATGAGGATGCGGTGACGCGTGTGACCTTCGGCATCGACGTTCATGCCCTGAGCGCGGATCACAACAAGAAGCACGCCATCATGCCCAAACCCATCAAGATGAAACCCTATGACATTCCTTTGCGCGCTCTGATCGCTCAGGATGTGGACGGACTCATGATGGCTGGGCGCTGCATCAGTGGCGACTTCATTTCCCACTCCAGTTATCGTGTGACGGGCAACGCCGTGGCCATGGGAGAAGCTGCAGGTGTGACTGCTGCCATCGCTGCGCTGTCCAAACGCGCGCCCCATGAGGTCGCCTGGAGTGAAAGTGAAGCCAAGCTGAAGGCGATGGGGCAGAGGTAAAGAAGCGTGCTCGTGCGAACGCACTGAACACGGGCTGGAAAGCCCGTGTTACAGAGACGGACGGATCACAGGCTAGAAAGCCTTTGCTACAGCCTAGCCAATGTCGCTGTGAGCAGCTTCCAGAACTTCTGCACGGAGGAGATGCTGCAGCATTCTTTCTCGGAATGAGCTTCATGAATGTTTGGGCCAAAGGAGATCATGTCGAGACCAGGATAGGCGATGGCAATGACACCGCATTCGAGACCTGCATGGCAGGCGCTGACCTTCACCTCGTGCCCGAAGAGTTCGCGATAGAGAAACTTCATCTTGTCCAAAATCGCGGAGTCAGCACTCGGGCTCCAGCCGGGGTAACCGGCGTCTTGAATCACCTCTGCACCGATCAACTGGAAGGGAGCAGCGAAGGCTCGGGCGACATCCTCTTTGCTCGAATCGACCGAACTGCGCTGCAGCCCACTCCATTCCGCGTGACCTTGCCCAAGCGAAATGAGCGAGAGATTCGATGAAGCTTCGACCAATCCCGGCACGACCGGGCTCATGCGATAGACACCATTCACCACGGCTTGCAGGGCCAGCACCAAGGCCCGTTGCGCCTCATCGGTCATCGTCGGGACGACTCCTTGCTCCGTATTCAGGGGTTGCGTCGTGATGCTCAGATGCGGCTCGATGAGTTCAAATTCTTCACGAATGCCGGCGACCTCTTTGGCGAAGATTTCATCAAAGCGTGGTTGATTCAGGATGACGAGCTGTGCGGTGCACTGCGCCGGAATGGCATTGCGGGCGCTGCCCCCGCGCATCGAGTGGAGCGCGACGACTTCCTCACCGCAGGCACTGAGCAGACGTGCCATGAGCTTGATGGCATTTGCACGGCCTTCATGAATTTGCAGGCCCGAGTGACCGCCACGCAGGCCAGTGATGTGGAGAGCGATGAACGATGAATCGGGACCCTGAATCGACTCCGCGTAGTCTAGACTCGCCAGCGTATCGACACCACCCGCGCAGCCTATGGTGAAGGTGTCATCCTCTTCTGAATCAAGGTTGAGCATCGTCTTGCCTGTGAGCAGGCCAGGTTGCAGTCCCAGGGCTCCGCCCATGCCCTGTTCCTCATCCAAAGTGAACAGCGCCTCAATCGGTGGATGCGAGAGGTCTTTGGAAGCCAGCACCGCCAGGATCGCTGCCACGCCGAGGCCATTATCCGCGCCAAGTGTGGTGCCGCGTGCACGCACCCAATCGCCATCCACCCACATCTCGATGCCCTGTTGATCGAAGTTAAAATTCAGTCCGTCAGCTGCCTTGTGAACCATGTCCAGATGTGCCTGGAGAATGACCGCAGGCCTCTCGAGTCGATCAGGTGTCGCCGGTTTTTTGAGGATCACATTGCCTGCGCTATCGAGCATCGAACTCAGCCCGTGACGCTCCGCAAAGGCTTGCACAAAGGCCACCACTCGTGCCTCGCGTTTTGACGGACGTGGCACGGCATTGAGATCCGCAAAGCAGTTCCAGAGAGTGATCGGTTCGAGGGCGCGGAGGTCGGACATAATGGGGATTCGATTGGCAATCGAATCAGGCTGCGATGGATGCTGCGAGCTTCAAGGACATTCGTCGAGCTAGCCTGTTTGGGGGCATGAAAACCCAGCCCAAAGTCAGTGACTGAGCCAGCAGCAGCTTTCTTGCGAAGTGAATAAAATAAAGCAATATTTCAATATTATTGATTGCTGATTGAATATATTTAATAAATCATGCCTCAATATGAAACGATTTCCCGTTCATTGCCCTAGCTGTGAGCACCGACTTGAGGTGAAGCGGCTGAACTGTGCGCACTGCGGGACCGAAGTGGAAGGCGCTTATCCTCTGCCAGAACTGGCCGCTCTTTCGGCTGAGGATCAGGCCTTCATCTGTGATTTTGTCAAAGCCAGTGGCAGCCTCAAGGAAATGGCAGCGCTGATGAAAATCAGCTACCCGACCGTGAGAAATCGACTGGATGACGTGAT
>JAIXVB010000014.1 GCA_027483245.1 Verrucomicrobiaceae bacterium
ACCCTCACTGGCATCTTGTCGTCAGCGCGGATGAGTGATTCAATCTCGCGATGAAAATTGGGATTGGACTCCTACTCACCTTTCTTTCGATCCAAGCTCTGGAGGCTCAGGAAGAGGAGCCGAAGGGGCACCAGGTATTGCTGAAGGACTGGCACCGAGAAGCGAAGTCCGCGGGTTTGAGTCTCAAGGCGATTCAACACCTTGAAAAACAAAAGGTGCTGATGACGCAGGACGATCTTTTTCAGTGCTTCCAGGCTTACCTGCCGCAACATGAGAGGACAACGTCCGATCAATCGGACCTTCCCTACTTCATCACTTCCGATGCGCTTTTTCATGCCTATTCTTGGTGCCTGCAAAAGTCGGTCGAAGCCATGGAGCAGATGCATGCCGAGCAGACGGCGGAGTTTTTGGAAGTGTTGATGACGTCGTTGGATCAGGTGGAGGCTTTAGTCGAGGGTGATCAGGCCGTCATTCTTGCAGCGAAAGAGCGCGCCCAGTTTGTGATCGGTGTTGCGGCGAGTTTGATGGAGCTCCAAACGAATCTGTCGGGGGCGGTTAAGGAGGATGTGCATCATGAAGTGACGAGGATTCGCCTCGCACTGGGTTCTGGCAGGCCTGCAAGGCTGAAGCTGCCCGAAGCCCATTTTTCAGAGCTCGACTACACCATTTTTAAGCCAGCGAGTTTGTATGCCACGGACTCCCTTCTGGCTGGCTATTTCAGGGCAGTGCGTTGGCTGCAACTCGTCCCTTTTCGCCTTTCGTCGGACGAAGACATGCTCGCCGTGGTCATGCTCAATCTGGCGCAGGATTGGCACCGCCTGAAGGCTCTCAAGCTCAATGACAAAGTCTCTGAATACTGGGGAGATCGAGAGCAGAGATTGGAGTCCCTCGCAGGTCCGTCATCACATCTCGAGGTTATGGGTGCTATATACCTATTTGAGGAAGACAGAGGAAGCCGCAAACCGATTTCAGAATGGATCCAAGAAGTGAGAACGCATTATGGCTCTACTCTAACTCCATGGGATGAGAAGAGGGATCAGCAAACCATTAGCACGACACTCCAACAGGCGATGAAGGACGAGGTTTGTGCCTACATGGCCTCGGCTTCAACTCTGGCAGATGCCGTGTTGATCGAGAAACTTTCACGTTCCAAAGGCCCTTCTTACTTTCCCAACGCGTTGAGCGTGGCCTCTTGGCTTGGTTCGGGCTACGCCGCCGAGCTTGAGAAGGCGGATGCTCAAGGCTTGGAGATCCGTGCAGAGACACAGAAGCTGATGCTGAGTACCGATGATGATCGGGTTCTTCACACGGCCTCGCTGCGTTTGCTTCAGCGTCTGTTCGAGCCGCAGCCCGCAGATGCCCCAGCCTTCTTGAAAAGCCGGGCTTGGCAGGCAAAATCTTGTCAGACGGCTCTCGCCGCTTGGGCTCAGTCACGTCATGTCTGGGCACTGCAAGCCACGCCTCAATACTTGGTCGCCGCAGGAGTTCAGGATTGGCCAGCCTTCATTGAGCCCCTTCCTGATTTTTTCACGGGTCTGGCTGGTTTGTGCAGTGTCGCCAATCTGCATTTTCAGATAAATACCAATGACTATGATCCAAGCCGCCAAGTTGCAAAGCGACTCAGGAAGATGGCCGATGAGTATGAAAGTCCCAATAAGGAAGATGAGTCAGTGCTGGAGCGGCTCCACACGACAATGGCGATACTGATCGAAGCAGGTGTCCCTCATACAAATCAGGATTCTTTTTCATCCGAAGCCGTTCGCCAATACGGTGGCATTCTGCGCGAGAGTGCTGACTGGATCGAAAAAGGAGAGGCAGATTCACGGCATCCGATCGCTCAAAAACTCAAGACTCGACTTTCAGCGCAGCGAACAGCACCCTTCCACAATCTGGAAAAAGTTTGTCTGCGCCTAGCTTCCCTCACACACAAACAAATGCGCGGCCTCTCACCTCGCGCAGAGGAGAAAGAATGGCTGAGATTCTTTGGGCAGGTGTTGGCGCGTTTTACCGATAGCCATTTCACGGCGGCTCGAGACACGGTCCCCAAGGCGGTGCGGATGTTTACCAACCCTGATTTGAACAAGGCCCTCACCGTGGGCATTGGCCGTCCGACATTCCTGTATGTTCTGTATCCGTGGAAGGGAAAAGAAATCCTCTGTCGGGGAGCGGTGCTGCCTTACTTGGAACGCCATGAAATGGAAACTTTGACGGATGAAGAATGGAAGCAGCAATTGAACTCCCCTTTGAAAGCGCCGAAGCGACCGGAATGGATCGCACCGCTGTTGGCGGAATGAGGGGCGTCTCGATTTCATGCAAATGTCCTGGGAAAGCGTCTGGGACTTGATGCGCCGACGGTTGAGGGTAAGAAAAGGGCCGACACTTGCCGTGGGGTCGTCTTTTGTTTGCCATGCGTCGTTCTCTTCGAATTTCCTTTTTTCTGTGGCTGGGTGTGCTTTTGACGGGCTGTGGTGCTCTGCCAAAGAAACATCGTGATCGCACTCAAATCACCTCGCGCACGGCTCCGGTGGCGGGCTTCAGCAAACGTCAGTATCCCAGCCAAGGAACGGAGTTTTTGAGCTTTGAGGAGTTGAAGAGCTTGGCCATGAATCCAAAGCCAGGCGGAGCCATGGAGGCGAAGTTGGAACGTTTTTTCCGCAGGCCCATCATTTCCAATGAGGCCTGGGCGAGGGGTGTCCGACCCACTCGTGCCCAGAATGCGGTGATGGGTGAGTTTTTGCGCGTGGCGACCTGGAATGTGGAAAAGTCCATCCGGGTGCAGGATGCGGCGCGGATGTTGAAGTCACAGGCCGCCTTTGAGGCCATGATCGATCCGGTTTTGGCACCTCCAGGCAGTGAAAAACGAGCTGAATTGCTGCGTGAACGTGAGCGCCTCGTGACGGCGGATGTGATCCTGGTGCAGGAGATGGACATCGGCATCGGGCGCTCGGGTTATCGCGACGCCGCACGTGAACTGGCGCAAGCCTTGGACATGAACTACGCCTTTGCGCCTCAGCAGTTGGAGATCGACCCGGTGATTTTAGGCTTGGAGTCGATGCCAGATGGTCGAGGTGGGCGGGTGATGCATCAGCCCGATGCGGGCCGTTATCGTGGGGTGTTTGGTCTGGCGGTGCTTTCGCGTTATCCGATCAAGGGAGCGGAGTGTTTTCAATTGCAGACGCAGCCCTACGACTGGCATGGCGATGAAAAAGCCAACACGGATCTGATGGAAGATGCACGGCGTTTTGCGGCGGAGATTGTTTTTGAAAATGAGATCGTCCGTGAGATGAAAGTCGGAGGCCGCATCTTTTTCCGGGTGGATCTGGAGGTGCCGGGTCTTCCTGGGCAGACCCTGTCCGTGGTGCACAATCACCTCGAGATCAAAGCCCGCCCGCAGGATCGGGAAGCGCAGATGAACGAGATCCTCGCCCGCATCCGCGACATTCCTCACACGGTGGTCATGGGGGGCGATCACAATTCATCGCATGCGGATTTGAGCCCGACCTCCACGACTCGTGTGTTGGCACGGACCTCCACCGATTCGCAGACGTGGCTGAGCATTGGCATGAATTTGCTGATGACGGTGCCCGTGGCGGTGAACTCGGGTCGCATCGTGCTGAACACGGCGAAGAATCTGCACAGTCCCTTGGCGTTGCATGTGCCCGTGGTCTTGCCGAACAAAACGCGGAGCCTTTTCACTCGGGTGGAAAAATTCCGTTTCAGCGATGGTGGGGTCTTTGATTTCCGTGGCGATAGGGCCCGATCCATCAATGGTTCCATGGCGAAATTGGCGAACTCGAATGAAAAGGCGATCAAAGGCCAGACACCGACTTTCAGCGTGCGTCGCCCTATCGGACCGTTTGGACGCGGGCGTCTGGATTGGCTGTTTGTGAAAGCGCCGCCTGCAGAAGGGAAGTCCTATCGCCTGGCACCTCATTTCGGCGAGACCCTGAGCGGCATTCTCGAAGGAGTGCGTCCGCGATTGTCCGATCACAGTCCCTGCGTGGTCGATCTGCCTTTGCAGGAGCCGCCTGGGCTGTGAACTAGGAAAGGCTGGCACTGAAAATCCGCCTTGCTGGATGGGGGCTGGGCGTGGCATCGTAGCTGCTAGCAATCTGTGCTCCCCTTCATGCATTCATCCTTTTCATCGCCTTGGAATCTGGCGCAGCGACGCCGTGATCAAGGCGGTGCGTTGCCCATCGTCATCGTCGTCGTGGCCCTGCTGATCAGCGCAGGCATTTTCTTTTTCTTCACTCGACCCGGGATGAAAAAGGAGGCTGAGTTGGTGAAAGAAGAAGCTGCCAAGGTTGCCGTGGCCGAAGCGCTGCCGACTCCAAAAATGCCTGAGCCAGCTCCGGCCCCCGTTGTGCCACCACCGGCTCCCGCCAAACCGAGCTTTGGTTTTGCGCGCCCGCTGGACCTGGGAAAGGAAATGATTCGCAGTCTGAATGCAGGAGAATTTGAGAGAGCGGGTGAACTGGCAGCGGCGGGCGATCCTGCCCAGGCCAAAGCCGCTGCGGCTGTCTTCGAGCAGATGGTGAAAGGTCTGGGAGCCAAACCTGGCCTGGAGGATCAGGTCGAGTTGCTCGGACTCGTCGAAAATCGCACCCGTCTGGCTTTGCCAATGACCCTCCCTGGCATGCAAGAGCCAGTGCGCTTGCAATTGGATCTGGAAAGGGATGATCGCATGGGCTGGAAGATCGCCCGACTGCAACTGCCCAAAGAACTGGGGACTGCGATGGCTGCCGCGACGCCACCACCCGCTCCTGCGCCAATGCCAGCCACGCCTGCGACTCCTGGGAGCACTCCACCAGCCGCCCCTGCGCCAACATCCGCGATGCCTGCCGCTGCTGCGGCGAAAATGAGTGCTTTGTTCACCGTGGAAGAAGTCCCAGATGCCCTGACCTTTGGCAGTAACTTCGTGCGGGCGCTTTTGAAACATGACTTCGTCGCCGCCAAGCAGTTTGTGGATGAGAAAAAAGTGTCCTCTGAGCGTCTCGCTGGGCTCTGCATCGTCTTCGAAGAAGGGGCCTATGAATTCAAACCGACCAAGCCGCTCATCATCACGGTTGCCAATCCTGAGGTGTCTTGGGTGATCGCGCAGGTGCAATCCGAGAAGCTGCAACAGAGCACCGAGTTCGGAATCGAAATGCAGCGCAATGGGGTGGATCAACCCTGGCGTGTGGTCGGTCTGAATCTCTCGGAGATTCTCAGTTC
>JAIXVB010000201.1 GCA_027483245.1 Verrucomicrobiaceae bacterium
GCTGCGGGCACGATCCCCACCACCGACCAGCGCGGCTTTTCTCGCCCTCGGGATGGCAATGGCGACAACAGCTTCATCGCCGACATCGGCGCGGCAGAGAGTGGGCCTGAGGCAGTCTTCGTGGTGAATACGCTCGCCGATGAACTGGACACCCCACCTGGAGCCAGCCTCTCCCTGCGTGAGGCCGTGCGTGAGGCTTTCCCTGGTTCGGTCATCACCTTTGCCCCGGCCCTTTCGGGAAAGACGATCACTTTGGACCCGGCCAAGCTGGACATCGTCATTCCAAAAACGCTGCTCATTGATGCCTCAGCGCTGCCAGGGGGACTGAACCTGGACGCCAGCGCGGGGACGAGCCGCCATTTCCATGTGTCCAATACCCAAGACTCCTTTGAGCTGAGAAACCTCACCTTGGTCGGCGGCGGTGGAGTTGGGGCTACCAACCCCGGCTTCGGAGGTTCCTTGCTTTCCTTGGCCCGCACCACCCTGGTGGACTGCACCTTCCGTGACAACAAGAGCACCAACTCTGGCGGCGCCGTCGTGGTGGCTGCAAATACGGCGCAATTCATCCGCTGCACCTTTCATGACAACCGCAGCACGAGCGTTCACGGCGGTGCACTTTACCTTCAAACAACCACCGCCGTGCTGGACCACTGCACGCTGACCCGAAACCATGCCGAAGGCGGAGAGGGCGGAGCGATCTTCACGCGATTCGGCACCAACCTGACCCTGACGCACTGCACCATTGCTGGGAATACCTCCAGCAATACCAACGGCGGCCTTTGCATCGTCGCTCAGTCTGGAGACAAGCTGACGCTGAACTCCACCATCCTGGCCGGAAACCTGGGGCAGGACTTCCGATATTACAATGAGGCTCCGACCACCCTCAGTGGTGGTGGCAACGTGATGGGCTTGGATGCCATTTTCTCCGCCTACGCCGCCGCCGGAGACGTGCGGAACGTGACCGCCGCGCAGCTCGGCCTGGCGGAGCTCGGGCGCTACGGCGGCCTCACGGACACCATGCCACCGCTGCCCGGCAGCCCGGCTCTGGACGCCGCCTCACTCTCCACCGCCACCACGGACCAGCGCGGCTTTGCCCGCACGGTGGACGGGAACTTTGACACCACCGCCATCTCAGACAGCGGCGCGGCAGAGAGCTTCGTCGTGTGTGCCACGACGTCGAATGATGAAAACCACACTCCCGCAGGTGCGCTGATCTCTCTGCGTGAAGCGCTGCGGGATGCTCCAGAGGGGGCAGTGATCACCTCCCCCAGTTCGAGCCCTAGCATCACCCTGGCGGAGATCATTCCCACCCGGTCCTTCATCCTCGCCAGCCCGACACTCGCGAGCCGACTTTCCATTCGTTCCCCAAACGTTCGGGACTTTTACCTGCCGCCCGGCATACGCGGGCACTTTTCACGCATTACGCTGGAGGGCGGCACCGGGGTCGGCGCTCTGCACTCAGGCCGGGGAGGTGCGGTGTTAAATCAGGGCTTCCTTTCCATGGCGGACTGCACCGTGCAGTTCTGCACCGCCAATGACGGCGCGGGCATAGCCAACGGTCTCGCCGCCACGCCTAGCCGCCTGCTGCTGCGCCGGTGCAGGATCAGCTCAAACACGGCCAGCGGAAATGGCGGGGCCATCTTTAACAACTCACGCGAAGGCGGCACAGCCACGGTGGAGATGGAAAATTGCCTCCTGCACTCCAACTCGGCTACCCGCAATGGCGCTGCCGTGGCCAATCTGGCCACGAACGGCGCGGCCACCGTCAGCGCCGTGCATGGCACGATCATGAGAAACAGCGCCTCCAGCTCGGGCGGCGGCATTTACACAGGGCAGACTGGTGCCACCACGCGGTTAACCTCCTGCATCGTGGCGGAGAACAGCGCTGGAGTCACCGCGCCGGACCTGCTGACCAGCGGCGGCGGTGCCCTGACCAGTGGTGGGACGAACCTCATCGGCATCACGGATGGCATAGGGGCCATTTGGCAGGCAAATGACATCACCGGCACGGCAGCCGCTCCACGGGCCGCGCAGATCGCCTTTGAAAACCTGACCTTCCAGCCGCTGCCGGGCAGTCCGGCCATCGATGCCGCCCAGCCCACCTTTATCCTGTTCGACCGAAGCCAACTGGCCCGCACGGTGGATGGCGATCTCAGCGGCACCGCTCAGCCCGACATCGGTGCACAAGAGGTCGCCGCACTGGCCGTGACCACCGCTGCCGATGAGCTGGACACGCCCTCAGGGGCCAGTGTTTCCCTGCGTGAGGCCCTCCGCGATGCAGCCGCTTCCAGCCTTTCCGGCACCACCATCCTCCGTCTCGGTCCCGCACTCAGCGGCCAGACGCTCACGCTGAATGCCAGCCTGGGAGAGCTAACCATGGGCGGAAACGTCTTTCTGGATGCCAGCAGCCTGCCTGGAGGTTTCACGATTGATGGCGGCCCAGGTGCCAACCGCATCTTCAACATCGGAGGCACGGCCCACCTTCGCGGTCTCACCCTCACCGGCGGTGCCGCCAGCGGGAATGGCGGTGCCATCCTCAGCTCCGGCACTCTGACCCTGGAAGATTGTGTGCTGCGTGGCAACAGCGCCACGGGCAGCGGCGGTGCTTTGTCCGCCTCTGGCAGCATCATCCTGAGGCGTTGCACTTTGAGCCAAAACACAGCCACAGCCTCCGGCGGGGCGCTTTCCTTCACGGGCGGTAACCTAGTCCATCTGGAAAACTCCGCCTTCACTGCGAACGAGGCAGGTGAGCGCGGCGGAGCCATCTCGATCTCCTTCAGCAGCATCGGTGGCAACATCAACAACCGCCTCTATCAATGCACCGTGGAGGGAAATCGCTCTGGGCAGCGCGGTGGAGGCATCTACCTCTCCCTTTGCTTCATGGGCATCAGCCACTGCACGATCGTCAACAACGAAGCCCTCACCCAGCGCGGCGGCGGACTCGTGCTCGATCCATCCGGTACACGGCAGTCTTTGCAAAACACGATCGTCGCCGACAACCGCGCCCCGACGAACCCGGACCTCTCCGCAGACAGCCAGAACAACAGCTCCTGGCCCGCGACCCAAGGTGGAAACCTCATCGGCGTGAACTCCGGAGCCAGCGCCGCCTTTCCCGCCGGGCTGCCGAATGCCACTGGCGACTACGTGGGCACCGAGACCGCTCCGCAAAAAGCCCTCGTGGCACCCAGCGGCCTCTACGGCGGCACTGTGCCCACCTGCCCGCCAATGCTCGGCAGCCCGGCCCTGGAGCGCGCCATCTCCCCGCCCAGCCAGAATCTCCTCCTCACCACACCCAACCTGAGCACCTTCAGCCTTCCCACCGGAGATCAGCGCGGCTTCAACCGCAGCGTGGATGGCGACTTCAATGGCACCGCCCGGACAGACATCGGCGCGGCGGAAAGTGTGATCGTGCGGGTGGATGTGGCGGCTGATGAACTCGACACCCCCGCCGGCACGAATGACGTCTCTCTCCGTGAAGCCCTGCGCGATGCGCCGGAGGGGGCTGTCATTGGCTTTGCGGCTGCACTTTCCGGCCAGACATTCACGCTGGGTGCGGCTGGAGAACTGGTGCCTCCACGCTCCGTCGTCATCAGTGCCAGCAGCCTGACCTCTCCCGTGACGCTGACCCCTCAAGCCAACAGCCGAATCTTTAATGTAGCGTCCCAGAGGTCATTGGGACTCTCCCACCTGAATTTGACCGGGGCTAATGTGGCTGCGGCTCATGGAGGAGCCCTCCTCAGCGATGGCAGTCTCTCCCTCAGCGATTGCAGCCTGACAGCCAACATCGCTGGCTTCGATGGAGGAGCCATCTCCACATCAGGTCCCTCGCTCACGATCAAACGTTGCCTTTTTTCAGGCAATCAAGCAGGTGCTGGAGGCGCGATCGTCCTCCTTTCCTTCGGCACGGCGGCGAATCCACGACTCACCGTGGAGGACAGCCGTTTTGAGGCAAACTCATGCGGCGGACGTGGAGGTGCCATCAGCCATTACTCGTCAGGCGGTGGCACCTGCCAGACCACGGTGAGGCGCAGCATCTTCAGCTCCAATCAGGCCCAAAACGGTGGGGCCATCCATCATTGGGCCGCCGGTGGAGGCTCAAAACTGATGCTCGATTCCTGCACGATCAGAGGCAATCAAGCCAGCCAGGGTGGAGCAGCTGTTTTCTCCTATAACTCCAACTCGGGATCTGGCTCCACCACGCTGAATCAATGCACCCTCCATCAGAACTCCATGGCGAGCGACGGTGCCGCAGTCTGTTTCGCTGATACCGCCGGTAGCGGCCAGATGCAGCTAAGCCGCTGCACCCTCGCAGAAAACACCACCACAGGCAGCGGGGGAGCCGTGGCCGCGATCAGCTTCTCAGGCGGAACCTCAACCATCACCTTGGATGGCAGTATCATCGCAGGAAATACCACCGCAGGACCGGAAGCCATCGTCAATGGCGGCGGCGCCGTCACCAGCCTGGGCACGAATTTGATCGGTAAAGCCGACGGCGGCGGCGTGACTTGGCTGCCCGGCGATCTCACCGGCACCACAGCCGCGCCTTTGAGTGCCATGCTGGCCGCGCTCGGCAACTATGGCGGACCTACCCAGACCATGCCGCCGCTGCCCGGCAGCCCAGCGCGTGACCCCGCCAGTGGGGCCACCAGCGCCACGGGACAGGTGGACCAGCGCGGCGGAGCCCGCCTTGTCGGCACGAAGGTGGACATCGGCGCCGTGGAGGCAGGTGATACGGATGCACCGGGCACCATCGCCTTTGGCACACCCCTCATCCGAGTGCAGGAAAACGTGGGTGTTTTGCAGATGCCTGTCTTCCGCACAGGCGGCAACATTGGCACCGTGGAAGTGATGCTCGCCACCTCCACCGGCAGTGGGGTGGGCTTTGCTACTGCCACCTCTGACTTTACGCCCATCATCGGAGATGTGCTGAACTTCGGCCCCGGCGAGACCGTGGAGTACATGCCCATCACCATCGTCTCCGATCCTACCGTGAAGGAGCCTCATGAGGACTTCACGCTCACGCTTTCCAACGTCACCGGCGGAGCCACCCTGGGTTCCCAGAGCACCACCACCGTGCGCATCCTCGACTTTGTGGATACCTCCGCGCCCTCGCTCACCCTCACCGCACCTTTGGCCAATGCCATCGTCTCCAGCTCCAGCGTCACCGTCATCGGCACCGCCAAGGATGACAAAGGTCTGCAAGCCGTGCAGGTGCAGCACAACGGCGGAGCCTGGGTGGATGCCACCCTCATCGGCAGCCCGCAGTTGAGCAATTTTAGCCTCGCCATCACCGCCACGCCCGGCCTGAACGCCCTCGTGATCCGTTCCGTGGATGAGAAAGGTAAGATCTCCGCCCTGACGAAGCGCAGCTTCACTTACAAAGTGCCCTCGACCCTGACCGTGAACATCAACCCGGCAGGCGCAGGCACCGTCACCGCCGGATTTGCCCCCAACTCCACCCGCGATGTCGGCCTGACCTACAAGATCACCGCCACGCCCAAGGCTGGCTTCTTTTTCAGCGGCTGGAGTGCCAATCAGCAGAACATCGGCCTCCCACTTTCGACCTACCCCGCAGCGGTCAGCTTTGTCATGAAGCCCGGCCTCAGCCTCACGGCCAACTTCTTTTCCCTCAGCGGCGTCTCCACCTATGCCGGCACCTATCAGGGCGTGCTGGAGCCGAACTTCAATCAAACCACACCGGGGAACTCCAATATCGGCTTTGCCACCCTCAGCGTCACCAGCACCACGGGAGTCGTCTCCGGCAAGGTGTTTATAGATGGCGTCAGCCAGTCCTTCACTGGCCAGGTCCTCGGTGGCACCGTGCTCTTCACCCCCACCCGCAGCTACGAGCTGGGCATCGTCCGCAAAGGCAAGCCGACCATCACATTCACCGCCCAAGTCTCCGGCGGCACCAATCGCTATGCCGCCTTCTTTTACGGCAGCTATCGGGATGGCAACCTCCAGTCAGACGGCATCAACTATGCCTACGCCAGCCCCTACAGCAGCAAAAACAAAGTCCCCACCAGCCTCGTCACTGGCACCAGCCAGCGCTACAACCTCATTTTCCCCTCCGTGCCTGACCAGCCCGGCATCAGCGCCTACCCGCCCGGCACCGGCATCGGCTCCCTCATCCTCGGTAGCGATGGCAGCGCAAAAATCGCCGGTACACTGGCGGACAACACCACCTTCACCGCCAGCACCACGCTCAGCAGCAAGCACACCGTCCCGCTCTTTGCCTCCCTCTACACCAACCAGGGCCACATCGCCGGGAACATCAACGTCGTCGGCCCCACCGGCCCCGGCTACGATGCCTTTGGCGTGAACCTTTACTGGGCCCGCCCCGCCCAGCCGAAAGCCCAGTGGTATCCCCTCGGTTGGTCAAAGAGCCTCTTCATCGACCTCGTCGGCGCGAAGTATCTCCTGCCACCGACAACAGCAAACCAGAGCTTCATCCCCGGCCTCGGCCCCGTGGATGCCACCAACACTCTCGGCAATGCCACGCTCACCTTCATGGACGGCCTGCTGACCAGCCCGCAGAATTTCCCGGTGAATATCACGACGAAAAACGTCGTCACCCCATTGCCATTGAGGACCAAAAACTTCACGCTCACCCTGACCCCAAGCACGGGCGAGATCAGCGGCACCTTCCTGCACACCGACACGAAGAAGCCCAGCTTTAAAGCCACCACCATCCAAAAGCCCGGCGACTACCAAGGCACCTACGGTTACTTCTTGTCCGCCCCCACCGTGCCGCTGAACTACCAAGGGCAGGGGGGCGCTGTGATGCTGCTGCCGAGGTGAAACGAATCTACGGCCTACCCGCGCCGAATCTCGGATCCTTTGAATTGCACGGCGATGCGGAAGACTTTTTTCTTCCGGCACTCGATCTTGCCAGTCTGAAGATCAAAGCGGTCAGGTATCTCGATGACGTGCACATCAGTCTTAGCGTGGAAGCCGCGTTCGGAAAAGATGTCGATGAGGATGGCCAGTGCCTCAGGGTCGTGGAAGAGCTTGTCTTCGGTATTGATGTCGGCACGGCCTGAGATCGCATGGCGGACAATGATGGGCATCATTTTGACCTCGATGAACTCGACCACAGCCTGCATGAGGTCGGGTTTCTCGACCTTGTAACTGTCCAA
>JAIXVB010000280.1 GCA_027483245.1 Verrucomicrobiaceae bacterium
AAGACTGAAACCACCGACAAGCTGGGCAAGATCAAGGATACTTTTGTCAGTCTCGGTAAAGGCATTTGTAAGATCGGGAGAGGCATCAAAGAGTTCTTCAAATCCCAGCGAACTAGCCTCAAAGCGCGCGTGGCTGAGCACAAAGAAGCGCGTGCTTTGGCCAGACGAGAGCCTGGCACCAAAGAGCAGTTAGCGCTCCGCAAAGCAACACCCCAGGAGCTGCGACAAGGTTATCTCGAATCCGATAAACAAAAAGCCATTCGTGAGAAGGGCAAATTTGATCCGCCAAGCATCCATGAAGCGTCCAACATGCGAAAGAAATTCGCGGAGGCGGTGACTGGTAAAGGTGGGAAAATCATCGACTCTCAACTGCCAAAGGCGATGGACAATTTCAAACTGCTCTTGGAGGCCAATTTAGCGAAGGGGGAGATTAATCCCAACACCATTCTGCGTGCGAACACGCCAGACACAGCGTTTCAGACCTCTTTTTTCCGAAACATCGGGAGCACTTGGGCCACGGCCATGCTGACGGACACCATCCAAGACATCCGTGAGGCAGGCAAGGTGGAGGTGGAACCTGCCAAACTGAAAGGCACTGAAGAAGAGAACGAAAAGATGAAGAGCGAAAGCTTAGAAAAGCTCGGTTTGATGTATCAAAACTTGCTCAACCGTGTGATGAATTCCGCGGGTGATGTACCTCAAGAAATGTGTGATGTGTGCAAGCACATCCATGACACGATTTTGGAAAAAGGGGGGTCGCCCAAAGCTGCTCGTGATGGCGCTTCTGCGGCGATGATTTTACGGCTGTTGAATCCTATCCTAGTGGCCCCTCATGTGGCCCCAGATGTCGGTTCATTGCTGCCGCCGAATCAGACTTTGAGTAAGGAGGAAACTCGAACAGCCTTGCTGCTCAGCAAAATTCTACAAAATCAGGCGAATAACATTCTTACTTTTGTGGATAAAACCCCTTTTCTTTCACCATTGGATGGCATCCTGGGAAAGAACGCGGAGGACTACAATCAGTTCATCCAGGATGTGATTGATCGCGGTCGTTGATTTTCAAAAACGATCCGTGTCCGGCACAAGTCCGCGAAAAGGTGCATCTTTTGATGCTTAAACTCTAGCCTGTCGTGTGGTTCTGGGGATGTTCGTGGACCCTTGCATGTCCGCTTCGGATTCTCCCACTCGTCACAACACGTGTCTGCTCTGCGGTGCGCCTCTCTCGAGTAGCGTTCTCTCGGGGCATTGTTCGCGCTGCTTGATGAGTCTGGCTACGAACATTCAGCTGGAGGCTGATACGCTGGAAACGACGGGCCTCCTTGGTCTGCTCCAGTTGCGGCGTTTGGGTGATTATGAGTTGATCGAGGAGATTGCCCGTGGAGGCATGGGCATCGTCTATCGCGCTCGACAGATCAGTCTGAATCGGGAGGTGGCGGTGAAGATGATCCTCAGTGGTGAGTTGGCCGATGAAACGGTGCTGCGCATGTTCCACACCGAGGCTCAAGCGGCGGCTAACCTGCATCACCCACATATCGTCGCGGTGTTTGAAAGCGGTCAGCATGAGATGCAGCACTACTTCTCGATGCAGTATGTGCCAGGTGGCCGGACGATTGCGGACTGGGCTGCTGACAAACGCCATGACTGTCGCAGCATCGCTACAGAAACAGCCCGTGTGGCCCGTGCGGTCGCTCACGCCCACGAGCGAGGTGTCCTGCATCGTGATTTAAAACCGACGAACATTCTCTGGCACGACTCGAATGGGCCGATGGTGACAGACTTTGGCCTCGCCCGAATTCAAGACAGCGCGGACTCTCGGCTCTCGCGCACGCTGTTCATGGCTGGCAGTCCCAGCTACATGGCGCCGGAGCAGTTGATGGGAAGTCCTGATCGTATCACTACGGTAACGGATGTCTATGGTCTGGGGGCTGTGCTTTATGAACTGCTCAGCGGTCAGCCACCCTTTGCAGGCCGCTCGTTGATGGAGACCGCGAGGCGAGTGAGTGAGACGAGTGTCAAACCGCTGCCTGCCCATGTGCCAGCGGATCTGCGCACCATCTGTGGCAAGTGCTTGGCCAAAAAACCTGAGGACCGCTACGTCTCAGCTGCCGACTTGGCAGAGGATTTGGAGCGGTTCACCCGCGGGGAGCCGGTCAAAGCCCGGCCATTGGATGCCGGGCAGCGGCTCGTGCGCTGGGCTCGACGAAAACCCGCCTTGGCAGGCTTGGCTGCATTGCTGGTGTTGACCTTTTGGTTAGGATTCGCGGGGATGCTCTGGCAGTGGCGTGAAGCTGAGGTTGCGCGTCAAAGGCAAGCCGAAGCTTTGGAAAGACTCCGCTGGCAGCAGATTGATCGTTGGTTAAACGAGGATGAAACCTCCCGAGCACTGGCCTACCTCGCGGCTGAGATTCGTCGGGATCCCAAGAACTGGCGTGCGGTGATGTATGCGATGTCGATTGTCGAACAAAACGTCTTTCCAGTGCTGGCTGGGCCGCCAATCAGTCCTCCCTCACCTCTCACTTTGGGCTGCGTTTGTCTTTCAGCAGGAGGCCAGTGGCTAGCGGCTGCGGGGCAGGATCAAGTGCTGCGTGTTTGGGAGTCAGATACGGGTCTGGAAAGACTCACGGAAGCGCAGAGCAGTCCCATCACCGCCATGGATGCGGCCGATCTACTGGCCACGGCTCATCAAGATGGCAGCCTGTGGCTGCGAGCTGGACCTGAGGGAATACCCAGGCTTTTGACTCGGGTCCACAAGAAGCCGATCACGCAGTTGTTGTTCACTTGGTCGGGCACTTGTCTCATCGCGCGTAGCTCGGAGGCAGTGGAGGTCTGGAGTCACTTAGACTCTTCCAGCCCGCCTCTTGTCTTCACGCTGCCAGACGGTATTCTCAGTGCCAGCTTGGATCAAAAGGGAGAGAAGTTGTTGGCCTGGAACGCTCGTGAAGCCAAAGTTTGGCAGCTTAGCACGAGTGCTGAATCTGCACACATGAAGGCCGAAAAGCGTTTTCGTTACGGCACTCTTTCTGCGCTGGGGCAGCGTGTAGCTTTGCTGGATGGCGACATGAGTGCTCGTCTTTGGGATTTGCCCACCACGACCGAATTACCTGCCATCCCTAGCAAGCTCTCGAGGTGGACAAAGTTGGCTTTGAATGCTGAGGGCAACCGTCTCACGGTGATGGGAGTCGGCACCAATCTGGAAGTCTATGATGTGGCCGCCGCAACTCGTATTTCACCGCCAATGCGGCATCACTACTCCATCACGCAGTTGATCAGCACGGCCAATGGAGATCGCACTTTTAGTTATGGTTGGGATGACCTAGTGCGCGGCTGGGATAGCAGCACGGGACACTCCATAATGACGCCGATCTGGAGTGGCAAGGTTCGTTTGCGGGCGGATCTCGATCTCACTTCCTCCGGAGATCGGCTACTTGTGCACTATCCCGCAGATCGGGATGCCCCTCAGAGCCTCTCTGTTTGGCGTATGACTCAGCGCCGAAGCCCCAGGTTGCATGAACTCAGCGGTCGAGAGGAA
>JAIXVB010000681.1 GCA_027483245.1 Verrucomicrobiaceae bacterium
ACTGAAAGCCAGGGCTGCTTTCGATCCTAGTGCGTGCCTCACCACAGTCTAGTCGGCCAGCACTCAAATCGGAGAGTATCAGTGTTAGTTGTGCGCTGCCTCGGTGCATACTTGTTGGGGCTAGCGCTTCAGATCAGGCGACGGCAAGTGGGAAGTGTCGATGACAAGACAGATGACATTCGAGCCGTCGCCTGCATTCGTTTTGTTCGCCCTGTTATTCTCGGTCATATGGACTCATGAAGGCTTTGGAAGGAACGGTCAGGTCATAGCTGTGGTTGGCCGGTGTCACCTTGTAGCGAGCTACAAACTGGCGCATCCCGATAAACAGAGTCTGTGACTCATGAACATAAACCGCAGAGTTCGGGTAAAGGCTACCCCACCGTGCGTTAGGTATCAAAACCTCCAAATGTCCATCCAATGAAAGCGCGAGGAGCATGTCAGATGCAACGATGCAGAGACGACCATCGGGTAACGGCGTAACCAACTCGCCAGACTGCGGAAGCTCGATGAAGGTCTCAACTGTCAAGTGCTCTTTGTGTCGGAACTCCAGGACTGATCCCTCAGATGAACCCATGTGCGCTAGACCCTCAACGGCGAAAATGCGTTCTTGGTGGGCAATGAACTGATTCACAGGATGAGCAGAGATGGCGCGGCGATCCTTTCCGTCTGCTGAAAACCACCAAACGGCGGCCCCAAACTCGCCGCGGTTGTAGGATGCGAGCCATCCATCCAATACTTTGTGAACTGCGGATGGCTCTGCAAGAGGATCTCCGTCCTTCGACTGGTTCAGAGAAAACGCTGGCCTATCACCAACAATCTTCTTGATCACGCCTTCACCTAAAGTCGCTTTCACTCGATCACCATCGGCTGCGACACACCATTCTATCTCACTCATATTAGCGCGATTCATGAATCCCCAGTATTCATCAAAATTGCTTTTCGGAGGTGGTTCTTTCACAAGCCAGTGGCTCACATCTGGATCAAACTCCTTTGGATGATCCTCTGCTCGCAACAACACTGCGAAAGCTGCAATAAGAATAGCGATGCGTTTCATTGGGGGGGCGAACTTTCAAGCGCTCGCATCGCTGGGGCAAGGATGAGTGTGGAGATGGGAGGCGGGTTAAGTTACGGAAAGTATGACCGACAGAGCAGCCCCAGCGGTTGTCCAGCCGCGCCTTGTTCGCCATTTTTGATTCGGTGAATGTCGTCATTTCAGTGGCTCCGGTTTGCATTTGTCTGTCTGGCACGCAGCGTAGCAACAACGTCGGGCTCAATCGACCTCTCCAGTTCATCAATCCTCTGCTCAACCTGCCTCCTAAACTCCAGGGCCAAGCAATCTACGTCCCTCAGAGCAAGCTGCTGCATATAGTCTCCAAACGCCCGAATCTGCTCGTCAGTGAAAAGGTTCCGGTCACGCTTGTTAGCCCATCGCTCATCCAATAGACCTAAATCCCCGTCATATTTGTCGAGGAGAGCCAGCAACTGCTTTGTGACGAGATACTGCATCAAAATCGGTGGGTTTACCACTCAACGGAACTCACCAGTCTCTCAGTCTCTACATGGTCGTAAATCCACGTGCTCGACGGATCAGATCGGCAAAAGACTGGCATCCAAACGTTATCAAGATTGCAGTGATAAGCAAAGTCCACGGCTTCATCCCATGTCTTGAAAACTCGATGCGTCTCCTGATACTGTTGCTGATATTCTTCGGCTGTCACTGGCGGATCGAACAACGGAATCTCGTAATCGTGGGGATTTGTCGAGTAGGGTGGCTCACGATAGGAGACCTTCGGGTTGCGAAACCCACATGCTCCATACATGCGCTCTGTGCTCTTGGCGCTGAATAGTGCTGCTAGCTTCCTCAACGGGTTCATGGCGAATGACTCTGCTTTAAGTCCTAACTTTCAAGCGCTGGAACCGCTGGGGCGGGGACGAGCGTCGAAAAGGGATGACGTGTTAAGTTACGGAAAGCATGGCCGACAGAGCAGCCCCAGCGGTTGTCCAACCGCGCCTTGTTCGCCTTCGTTGGATCGTGGGCGATTGGTGCCGAAGTGTATCTCATGCTCATGATGGAAGAGTAGTGCCCACTGAAGTGAGAAATCGCAAACAGTGAGGTCGTCGGAAATAGGGTAGTAAAAGTCCGTCCAATACTTCACGAGTAGCTTCCACGTTGTCTCGACTGCCCACTCTGGCTGCCACTGGAGAAGCACGGTCTGGTCGAAGGGCAAAGAACAACAATAAAGCCACTTCCTGATTCGGGAGTCCTCGTCATCGTTTCCGTGTGAATCACCAATCTCAGTGCTCTCAACCGAGCGAAAGAAGTTGGACTGAAACGGATCCTCCGAGTGTAGACCACTGTCGGAGATGAATCGCGAAAGTAGCCGGGCAGATGGAACATCAAGCACTCGGACCTGTCGTAAGTGCTCGGCTGGCAGAACTCGAAACTTTGGGTCGGTGAAACGCCATTTCAGAGGGAAGTCCTGCATGTCTCGGTAGGTCAAGGCGGCGGTCTTCATGGCTTCTTGCAAGATAGCCTAACGCCTAGCTCATCCCCGGCGGAGAGGGAAGCCCGAATTCAAACTGGAGCGTTGCCCGCCGTTGGGTTGGGCGTCTTGTTCGGAATCTGTATCTTCCTGCGGTTAATGCCTCCAAGCGCGGCACCAATGATGAATGGAAGCCAGAACCAAACCGCGTACATGGAAGCCATCATCAGTCCGGTATTCTATAGCGTATCGACAACTCCCTGGCCTTGAAAGAGACCAATCGTGAATAAAATCGCAAAGAAGCCCACGAGGCCAAATCCAACTACCTTCGCAGCGTCTATTGAGGTTGGCCAGTAGCGGCGACGGATCGCGAAGCCGAGGACTACGAGGGTGGTCATCCAGAGTGTCGCTGCAACGAAGAAGAAATGCTGAAATGCACCGAATGCGACGCACGAATACAAGAACATCCCCCATGCAAGGAACACACTATGCGCTGCTAATTTTGAAGTCTTCATTTTCTCCCGAACCTTGTTTAGCTACACTAAAATATGGGTGAATTGAGTTCGGTCACAGTTTTTGTGAGGTAGGTGATTGTTTTTGTGATTTGGAAGCGAAATGGGCCGTCCTTTTTGTCTTTGATGAGTGTCCTTACAAAAACGGTCTCCTAGATCAAGACTTGAGCTCGGGACGTGATTTCGTGATTCTGATGGGTTTTTGAGCCAAAATGACGCACATTCTCAATTCAATGGCGTCCATTCTCAATTCAATGGCGTCCATTCTCAATTCAATGGCACCTATTCTCAATTCAATGGCGGTTCTTCGCGTTTCAATGGCGTCTATTCTCAATTCGATGACGGTTCTTCGCGCCTCAATGACACCTCTTCGGGTTTCCATGACGGGGATTCACCGTTCCATGGGGGCGATTCGCGGTTCGAGGACGCTTGTTCCCGGTTCAATGGCGACTGTTCGCGGTTCTCTGGCGGTCGTTGTGGGTCCGAAGCCTTGGATTCGGTCAGCGAGAGAGGCTGTTCGCGGTTGAGGGACTCCGAGTCTGCGGGCGAGGACTCGGATTCGGGCGGCAAGGGTAAGTGCTGGGGGATGGAGGCCTGTGCATTCGGGGACAGGGACGGGAGCTCCGATGCGACTGCGCGGCTTGATCAGCGGGCTGCGTGGAAACCCACGGAATCGCGAGAGTGCTGATTGGGCCTTCCGTGCTTTGGGTTTCTCAATGGCTGCTAAAGGTAGCGCCCGAGGCTCGGCATGGGCCTTTGCAGGGCCGCATAGAGGATGCTGCGCAGCTGCTGAAGCGTGCGGCGTGCGCTCAGGCTGTCTTGGCAGAGGGCTTTGATCGTGAATCCACCCGAGCAGAGGGGGCCATGGCCTAAATAGACCTCCGGGCTGTTCAGTGCTTCGATCTCGGCCACGGGAAAAGCCATTTCCCCCAGACAAACACAGCTCAAGTAATGCGCCTGAGGATTCACCTGATGCAGTGCCTCCAAACTCAGGTCTTCGGGCGATAACCGGTAACGTTCACGCGCCACGAGTTGGTCATCCACGATCGCATCGAGATCCCAATTCAACTCCGCATAACGAAACACCTCGCCACTGGCGACACGCCCGGGCGTGAGCCAATCGAAGAACAGCAACCGCCCGCCAGCCATGGCGCGGAGCTCTGTTTTCTGCTGATAACGTGCTCCCGCCTGCGGAATGAAGGGCTCGGGGAAAAACTCCAGCAATCCACCTGCCTTGACCGAGAACCTCTGCGTCACCTTTGCCGGCCCGCCACTGCGTGAACGATAGACACGACTGGCGCTGGGGGTGGTCAGCACCAGCGATGCACCCACCTCGGCCTCGACACTGAGTTCGATGGTGTCGCCATCAAAGATACCGGCGGTGGGATTGACCATGTTCACCACGAGTGCCCCCGCATCCTCGTGAGGTTTGCTCAGGTGCAAGGGGGCACGAAACGAGCGCTGGCTCAGATAGGTCTGACCCGAGTCGTAACGCGAGCCGATGAGATGAAGGTGGCCTTGCATGGGAAGATGGGAAACGAGTCTCCAGATTCGCTCTGAACGAACCCGGAAGTCCATGCTACGGCACAAACAAATACTCGCGCTTCAGCCAGCCGATCAGCTCGTCTTTCCCCTTCTCCGACTTCATGTCCGCAAAGAGAAACGGTTTGTCCCCACGCATGAGTTTGGAATCACGCGCCATGACATCCAAGTCCGCCCCGACATAGGGAGCGAGATCGATTTTGTTGATGATCAAGAGGTCACTGTTGCGGATGGCGGGTCCACCCTTGCGTGGGATTTTGTCTCCTTCTGCCACATCGATGACAAAGATGAACACGTCCGCGAGTTCCGGTGAATAGGTGGCTGAGAGATTGTCGCCACCGCTTTCGATGAGCAGCAGTTGCAGATCTGGATGACGCTTCTCCAGCTCGATCACCGCCGCCATGTTCATGCTGATGTCATCCCGAATGGCAGTGTGCGGACAGCCGCCGGTTTCCACCCCCATGACGCGATCAGCGGGCAGGATGTTTTGACGCAACAGGAACTCGGCATCCTCGCGGGTATAAATGTCATTGGTGATGACCGCCAGCGAGTAATCGTCCTTCAGCCACTGACAAAGGCGCAGGACACACATGGTTTTACCGGAGCCGACAGGGCCACCGATGCCGATACGAAGGGGACGAGGTTTGCTCATGAAATAAAAAGTCGTTCATTGGCCCGAGCATGACGCATCGAGGCGATTTCTAACAAAGGATTGAACCAACCAATGCGCTCAGGTGGCGAGGCAATGACGCCCTCCAACTGAGGAGCCAGGATGGCCATGCTGCCGCGAATGATGAGCTGACAGCGCTCTTGCCCGAGACGGATCAGCTTCATCGCGCTGATGGCATAACCGCTGATCGTTTGCAGCGCGAAAGCGCACACAGCTGCGGCGACAGGCAAGTGACGCAACTCCAGCGCGCAGGCGATCAGATGATGGCAGGGTGCCCCGCTCTGCACGTAGGTCGTTAAAAACGGATCCTCCTCCAGTTTTTGCACCAACGATAGGCGACGCGATCCGAGCTGCCGACTGGCCAGACGAAGTTCCGCCGCGAGTTTCCAGGCATCCAGTTCATCATCGAGAGCGCGCAATTTTTCAGGCTCACTGGCGGCGGCCAACGCGTGAGCTCGGATCAAAAAGGGCAGCTCAAAAGCCAGCAGGCTGGGGATGATCTGACGATGCAGAAACATCTCCAAATCATCGGGTTTCTTGACCACGCCACGCTGCACCAATTCCTCGAGGCCCATGGAATGCGCATAGGCTCCCGAGGGAAACTGAGAGTCATTCACCTGCAAGAGCCAGGGCAGCCATTCAGGAAACATGGGCGGTGACACGTAGAGGGTTGAAAACAACGCTAACTTCTTCAAAGGCCCAGCCTTCGCGTTCAAAAAGCTGGAGCACCGCGACATCATGAGTGATGCGGATCCTGCCGTCCACCACTTGCACCCCCAGATGCAAGTTGCCGATCTTCCATCCCATCAGCGCGGCTTCATCGGCCGAATTTGGCTGGATTTGATACACCTGTTCAGGCTCTTGCCTGACGACATAATCGAACGACTCCGTTTGATGAATGACGCCCCCGTGTTTGAGACGCACCTCCAGGTCGAAACCGAACTCCGTGCCATCCGCAGCCACGCCACGCCAGCGACGCTTGAGAAAGAGTCGTCGTTCGACCAGAAGCTCCACCTGCTCAGAGACCGGTCGCTGGGACATCTCGGAGAGCATTCGATTGATCAGGATCATCAGAACAAAAAGTAACGCTGCGCCATCGGCAACACGCTGGCCGGTTCACAACGCAACTCACGTCCATCGGCTTTCACCGTGTAGGTGTCGGGATCGACTTCGATCTTCGGCAGATAGTTGTTCCAGAGCATGTCATGCTTGGTCACTTTTCGGCAGTTCTTCACGGCGCTGAGACGCTTGCAGACTCCCAACGCTTTGACCACGCCGCTTTGAAAAGCCGCATCGCTGATGAAGGTCAGACTGGTGTTGAATTTGGCACGTCCGTGAGCGGCGAATTGATGACGATACATCATGGGCTGAGGTGTCGGGATGCTCGCATTCGGGTCCCCCATGTTTGCCATGGCGATGAGCCCCCCTTTGAGCACGACTTCCGGTTTCACGCCAAAGAAGGCCGGCTTCCACACCACGAGATCGGCCAATTTGCCCACCTCGATGCTGCCCACTTCATGCGAGACGCCATGAGTGATCGCGGGATTGATGGTGTATTTGGCAACATAACGCAGCGCCCGATAGTTGTCCGCCGCGTTGTGCACGGGGCCATCGAGTTTGCCAAACTGCACCTTCATTTTATGCGCTGTTTGCCAGGTCCGTGTGATGACTTCTCCAAGGCGGCCCATGGCTTGACTGTCGCTCGACATCATGGAGATGGCGCCCAGATCATGCAGCAAATCCTCTGCAGCGATGGTTTCAGGCCGGATGCGTGATTCCGCAAAGGCGACATCTTCTGGGATCCTCGAATCCAAATGATGACAGACCATGAGCATGTCGAGATGCTCGTCGATCGTGTTCACGGTGAAGGGGCGCGTCGGATTGGTGGAGGAAGGCAGGACATTGGCCTCGCCACAGACACGGATGATGTCAGGAGCATGGCCGCCGCCCGCGCCTTCAGAGTGATAGGTGTGAATGGTGCGCCCCTTGAAAGCCGCCAAGGTGCTTTCGACAAAACCCGCTTCATTCAGCGTGTCTGTGTGGATGGCTACTTGGACATCCAGTTCATCTGCAACACCCAGACAGGTGTCGATCGCCGCTGGAGTCGTGCCCCAGTCCTCATGCAGCTTCAGACCGATCGCACCGGCCATCACCTGCTCTCGCAATGGGGCAGGTGTGGAGCAATTGCCCTTGCCCAGAAAACCAATGTTCATGGGATACTCATCGGCGGCCTCCAGCATGCGGTGCATGTTCCAGATGCCCGGGGTGCAAGTGGTCGCATACGTACCATGTGCAGGCCCTGTGCCACCGCCGATCATCGTGGTCACACCACTGGCCAAGGCGTGATCGATCTGCTGCGGGCAGATGAAGTGAATGTGCGTGTCAATGCCACCGGCGGTGATGAGACAACCCTCACCCGCAATGACTTCGGTGCCCGCGCCGATGATCATGTCGATGCCGTCTTGAAGCAGTGGATTCCCTGCATGACCGATGCCCACGATGCGCCCATGCTTGATTCCGATGTCGGCTTTGATGATGCCCTGAACCGCATCAATGATGGTCGCATTGGTGATGACCAGATCCAGGCACTCGGCATCCAAGGCCAAGCAAGACTGAGCCATGCCATCGCGGATCACTTTGCCGCCACCAAACTTCACTTCATTGCCGTAGCCACCCTTTTCAGCGATGAGATCACGCTCCACTTCAATGAAAAGTTCTGTATCAGCCAAGCGCACCTGATCGCCCACGGTCGGGCCGAACATGCTGGCATGTTGTTTGCGTGTGATCTTCATGCGGGCAGAGGTCCATTGACGAGATTGTTGAGGCCATA
>JAIXVB010000058.1 GCA_027483245.1 Verrucomicrobiaceae bacterium
ACCTGAGGAAGCTTCCAGACGTTTTTGGCGTATTCGAGGATGGTTCGGTCGCTGCTGAATTTGCCAACGCGTGCGGTGTTGAGCACGGCCATTTTGGTCCAGTGATCGGTGGTTTTGTAAGCGGCATCGACCTTGGCCTGGGCATCGACATACATTTGGTAGTCGGCGAGGCAGAGGTAGGGGTCGCCATAGTCGAGCAGGCTCTTTTTGAGAGGCTGGAAGTCATCGGCATTGCCGGTGAAGTAGTCGCTGCCGATCCAGTCGAGCACGTTGCGCAGTTTTTCGTTGGCCCAGTAGTAGTCCCAGGGGTTGTAGCCTTTGGACTTGAGCTCGGTGACTTCCTCGACGGTGAGACCGAAGATGAAGATGTTTTCATCGCCGACTTCTTCAGCGATCTCGACATTGGCGCCATCCAGGGTGCCGATGGTGAGGGAGCCGTTGAGGGCGAGCTTCATGTTGCCGGTGCCGGAAGCTTCTTTGCCGGCGGTGGAGATCTGTTCGGAGAGATCGGAGGCCGGGATGATGCGCTCGGCCAGGGAGACGCAGTAGTTCGGCAGGAAGACGACCTTGATCTTGTCGCCGACGCGGGGGTCGGTGTTGATCTTGGCAGCGACGGAGTTGATGCAGTGGATGATGTTTTTCGCCAGGAAGTAACCGGGGGCGGCTTTGGCGCCGAAGATGAAGACGCGCGGGTGGAAGTCGGCCTGGGGATTGTCGAGGATCTCTTTGTAGAGGGTGATGATGTTCAGCAGGTTGAGGTGCTGACGTTTGTATTCGTGGAGGCGCTTGATCTGGACATCAAAGAGCGCGTCGGGGCTGACGTGGACGCCGCAGCTGGTCTGGATGATTTTGGCGAGGACGACTTTGTGCTCGCGTTTGATCTGGCGGTAGCGGTCGCGGAAGCCGGAGTCGTCGGCGTAAGGGTCGAGGGAGCGGAGGAGATCGGCGTCTTTTTTCCACGATTCGCCGATGGTTTCGGTGATCAGGGAGGAGAGCTGAGGATTGCAGACATCCAGCCAGCGGCGGAAGGTGACGCCGTTGGTGACATTGAGGAAACGGCCGGGGAAAAGTTCGTGGAACTCGGGAAAGAGTCGCTCGCAAAGGAGACGGGTGTGCAGGGCTGCGACTCCATTGGTGGCATGGCCGCCGAGGACGGACATGTGGGCCATGCGGACGTATTTGCCGCCGCGTTCTTCGATGAGGGAGAGGACGCGTTTCTTTTCTGCATCGCCGGGCCATTTGGCTTCGACTTCGCCTTCTAGGAACTGCTGGTTGATCTGGTAGATGATCTGGAGGTGACGGGGAAGGACACGCTCAAAGAGGCCGACGGACCACATTTCGAGCGCCTCGGGAAGGAGGGTGTGGTTGGTGTAGGAGAAGGTTTCTTGGACGATCTTCCAGGCCATGCCCCAGTCGAGGCCTTCGAGGTCAACCAGGATGCGCATGAGCTCAGGGATGGCCACGGCAGGATGCGTGTCGTTGAGCTGGATGGCGGCTTTGGCGGGGAATTCGCTCCAGGGGAGATCGTAGCCACCTTTGAACCGGCGGACAATGTCGGCGAGGGAACAGGCGACAAAGAAGTATTGCTGAACGAGGCGGAGCTCTTTGCCGGACTCGGTGGAGTCGTTCGGGTAGAGGACCTTGGAGACGGTCTCGGCGACGGCTTTTTCACGCAGGGCTTCGACGTAGCTGCCTTCGTTGAAGATTTGGAAATTGAAGTCTTCGTCAGCTTGTGCCTGCCAGAGGCGGAGCACGTTCACGGTGTGGCTGTCATAACCGACGATGGGGATGTCCCAGGGAAGGCCGAGGAGCTGTTTGGTGTCCACCCATTCAAAGCGGGATTTGCCGGTGTCGTCGAACTTTTGAACGCTGCGACCGTAGAGCTGGATGGTCTGGCGGTAGCTGGGACGGGCGATTTTCCAGGGGGAGCCGTCGCGCATCCAGGCATCGGGATGTTCGATCTGTTTGCCCTTCACGAACTCCTGACGGAAGAGGCCGAACTCATAGTGAATGCCGTAGCCGATGGCGGGCAGGTTCACGGTGCTGAGGGAGTCCATGAAACAGGCGGCGAGGCGACCGAGACCGCCGTTGCCGAGACCCATGTCGGGTTCTTGATCCAGGACGGTGGCGAGGTCCTTGCCCATTTCGCTGAGGGCTTGTTTGGTGGCGTCATAGAGGCCGGAGTTGCGGAGATTGTTCTCCAAGAGACGCCCCATGAGATACTCCAGCGAGAGGTAATGCACGCGGCGGACGCCAGACTCACGATGGAGGGCACGGGACTTGGTGGCATGATCCATGACACGATCCCGGACGGCGAGGCAGGTGGCGACCCACCAGTCATTGGGGCTGGCGGACTGGACGTAAGCTCCCAGGGTGAAGCGCAGGTGATTGACGATGGAGGTCTTGAGGTTCTCGACTGAGTTTCCGAGGTCGCAGGGGGCGGGTGTCATGGTGGCGGCGAGGTCTGAGGTGAAAGGGGGGAATGGGAGGAGATGACGAAAGCCAAAGTCCGAGAGACGAAGTTCAGAAGGGTCCGGGCGGAAGGCTCAAAGCGGAGCTTCGAACTTCAGGCTTCGGATTTCTTTCGTCAGTCGGGATTTGAAGTTCGTCATTGAGGAGCGATGGGCAATGATGGGTTGGCTGGCTACCAAGTGATCCATTTGGGAAGCTCCCGCGGCGCAATGACGAGCGTAATTTCGCCTTTGGGAGTCTTGGTCTGGTAGTGCAAAAGCACATTTCGGGCCGGACCGCGCTGGAATTCCTCAAACCTTTTCGTCAATTCTCGTGCGACGACGACGCGGTGCTCAGGTGCCGTCTCGGCAATCATGCGCAGGGTATCGACAATGCGGTAGGGGCTCTCGAAGTAAACACTGGTGCAGTCGCGCTGAAGGGCTGCGGTGAGTTCGGTCAAACGTTGGCCTTTTTTGTGAGCGAGAAAGCCCCCGAAATAAAAAGGCGTGGTGGGCAGACCTGAGGCGGCAAGGGCAGTCAGCACCGCGCTGGGTCCGGGGATGCCTTCGACTCGCACACCGGCGGCGACGGCGGATTGGACCAGTCTTTGGCCAGGATCGGAGACAGTGGGCATGCCAGCATCGGAGATCAGCGCGGCGCTACCGCCTTGCTGAAGATGGGCGATCATTTCGGGAATGCGCCGGGCCTCATTGTGCTCATTGAGGCTGATGAGCCGGCCGCGAATGCCGTGATGAGAGAGCAGTCGGCCAGAGTGCCGGGTGTCTTCACAGGCGATGACGCTGACGTTTTTGAGGATGTCGAGCGCGCGAAGCGTGATGTCTGCCAGATTCCCGATGGGGGTGGCGACGAGGTAAAGGGCGGAGGGAAGGGGACCGGGTGTCAGCTCGAGTGGAGCGTTGTCGTCTTCGGAAGATTCCTCAGAAAGTGAGGCCTCGGGATCCATGTCCCGGGAATCGTCCTCGATTTCGAAAGACGGCTCTGGGGTGGCTGCGCCTGAGGTTTCTGCCTCAGACTCGAGGGGGCTGTCCATACCCTGCATCACCAGCCTTCAGTGAGTTCTGAGGCGATGGTGGCCGCGAGGCGCTGGGAGGCATCTTCCAGGGCCTGCGCTTCGGAGTTCTGAACGTTGTTGTCGAGGATGGTGTAGGAGTCGGCGGTGGCGCGGCCATTGTGCAGGGTGGCTTTGCTGCCTGCATCCTTGATGACATAATCGGTGCGTAGGGTCATCAGGAGCTGAGACGTGCGCAAGACGTTGTTACGATCTGAGCGGAACTGAGAGCGGTCGATCTGGGCGACTTTGCCTTCGAGGACTGCTTCGGCGTTTTCGAGGGAGACGATCTCGTAACCACCGTTCATTTGGAGCTGCTTGATCACCGCATTCGTGACCAGAGAACCGAGACGGGGTTCCAGCGTCAGATTTTCAAAGGTCGGCACAGCCAACTTGGTAACATTGGCCAAGTGGGTGGGCTTTTGCCCGCCGAGCTGGTAGCCTGCACAGCCGACCAGTGTGAAACTGAAACCCAGGGCAAGAGTGAGGAGTGATTTGTTCATCCGACGAAGTGGGGGAGCGAGACGTGGATCAAGGAGCGGGCTTTGGAGGCACAGGAAGTGTCTCGGTAGGCTTCGGCGGAATGCCGGGAGTCTCGGGGGCAGTTGGAACAGGAAGCATGGCGGGCTTTTCTTCGTTCGGAATCGGGCCGACCGGAGGCAGAAGGGTGCCAGCGCTGGGAGCGGCGGCTCCTGGGACCATCGGCAACGTCGGTTCAGTGATCGGCATCGGCAGGAAGTTGTCATCACCTGCGCGCATCTTGGGCTTCTGGCCGAGGCGGGCGAGCTCAGGTGAGAGAGGTCCAATGTAATCGTCGCGGTTCTTCAGATTGCGTGCCCCTGGAACGGTGTAATCTTGATCAGGTTGACCTTTTTTGGCGTCAGCCACAGCTTCGGGATCGACGGCGGCGAGTTCCGCCAAAAGGGTGCGAGCTTCGGCAGAGGCTTCTGGAGCGCCGTATTTCAGGGCTTCGTTGAAGTAGATGGCAGCGGCTTTGGTTTTGCCGATGCGTTGATAAAATTTACCAACTTGCAGGGATTGAGTGGCTTCAGCGGCATTGACCTGTTTGAGGAGCATCTCAGCCTCACCGGAGCGATCTCCCGTAGGGTTGGTGGTCATGTAGATATTCAGCGCATCACGAGTGGCGATGAGGTTGGATTTATCTTCGCTGCGAGTGGCGGCGACGCTGCTGATCGAACCGATACGGAACTGGGCCTCGCTGGCCTGTTTGGTGTTCGGGTAGTTGTCGGCCACGGCTTGATAGGCCAAGACGGATTTGTCCTTTTCACCGAGGTCCTGATAGATCTCAGCGATGCTGAACTGGGCCAGCGGGGCGAGTTTGCCGAAGGGGGCGTTTTTGATGATCTTTTCGTAGAGTTTGATCACGTCTTCACCGCCGAGTTTCATGGGCAGGAGGAGCAGGGCGCGCTGTTTGCGACCGCCACGGGCTTCTTCCGCCAGCTCATACTGCTGCTGGATCGCGTCGTTGAATCGGGCGCTGGAGCGATAGTTGTCGATGAACTCCTGAAAGGCATCGAAGGCTTCGCTGATGCCGCTGTTGCTGCGGATGATCACGGCCTTGGCATAGGAGGCTTCAGCCGCAGCGTTGGTGAAAGGGTACTGGCGAACGATGGAGGTGTAAGTGCTCTGAGCGCGGCCAGTTTTGCCATCGTTCTGAGCTTGGCGTGCTTCCATGAGCAGCGCGGTGGCCTGCGTTTCCTGCTGTTGGCGCACATCAGAGGCTGGGGCCTCTTTGTCCTTCTTTTCAAACAAACCCAGGAAGGCATGAGAGGAAAGTGGGGCGAGGCTGAGAGCGGCTGCCGCGAGGGAGCAGGCGGGCAGACTGGAGAGGGCAAGGTGTCTCATCGGAGCTGTGATACTAAAGGCGTGTGAAGGACACGTCAAGCTGCCCGACATTTCGTCAGCAAGTGATAGGAGGAAGGCGAACTTCTAACCACGCGGCGTCTGAGCTGACTTTTTGGGTGAAACGTGCATGATCATCCATGGCGGCGGGGATCAAGGCAAAGTCACCCGCTTTCAGCAAGCGATCGCCGATTCGCAGGCTGCCCTGGGTGAGGGCGAGGGTGAGGTGCTCCCCGGCGCTGCCTGCGTGGGTCGGCTGCGGGACATGACGGACCTCGAAGTATTCACAATTGACCAGGGTGCCATTGTCCGTGGGCGTTTGCAGGGCAGGCTGGTGATCTGTGAAGTCGATGGAATGGAGTGACTCCTCGACATGAAGCGCCCGCGGTTGGCCATCCAGGCCGGTGCGATTCCAATCAAACACACGATAGGTGGTGTCGCTGTTCTGTTGGATTTCAAAAATCACCAATCCCGCGCCGATGGCATGGACTCGGCCACTGGGCAGGAAAAGGCAATCCCCAGCCTTGCCCTCGGTGGAGTACATCAGTTCTGCGACGGTGCCCTGGGCGAGGGCCAGTTCGAAATCTTCCCGCTGCACGCCCGCTTTCAGCCCTGCGTAGAGCTTTGCGCCGGGTTCGGCATGGGTGATGAACCACATTTCGGTCTTCGGCTCACCTTTCAGTTCAGCGGCGACGTGGGCAGGCGGATGGACCTGGATCGATAGATCGTCACAGGCATCCAGTATTTTCATCAGAAGAGGGAACGTGGGGGAGGGATGCGTGCTCTGGGCCTGACCAAAGACGGCCACGCGGTGATTTGTCCAGAGCTCGTGCAGGCTAACGCCCGCAGACTCGCCCTCAGCGACCACACTCGGGGCCTCCGGTCGGTCACAGATTTCCCAGGACTCGCCATAGGGCAGGTGCGGATCGGGGAGGGTTCGGCCAAAAAAGTGCTCCAAGTGCCGACCACCCCAGACACGCGTTTGATAGTGCGGGGTGAAACACAGGGGCTGGTTCCAGTTCATAGGGGCATCTCACGGTAGGAAAGTGCAGGTAGCAAGTCATGAACCAAATCTTTCCTCAAGGAAACCAGGGTTGTGCTGCGTTGTTGAAGAGTCACGGAGGGGTAGCTGAGCATTTTTTGCTTTTCTTCCGTGGTGCTTTTGCCTCAACCTCACCTCTTCCATGAAGTCGCCCTCCCTTTTGTCAGCACTCTTCATCACCAGCCTTGCTTCTCTGAGCCAGGCGCAAACTCCAGCGGTCGTCGCGCCGAAGCCGGTGGCTGAGGTGCCCAAACTCACGGAGGCCCAGGTCTCCAATGTGCTCACTCAACTCAAGGAACTGGAAAATCAGATCCTGCAAATGCGCGGCAATAATCTGAGCACGGTGCTGACCAAACTCCGCGCGGGATTGGCCAGTGATCAGGCTGCGACGAGTCTCTACCTGGAGTGTGATCGTCTGGTGAACAGTGAGCGCAAGGAAGCGGATAAAGCCGAGGCGCGGCGCAGGCAGGAGGCGATGGAGCGCAACATAGATCGCAAAGGCGGTGGTGGTGGCGGCGGGGCCAAGGCTGATGACGAAGGTGAATTTGCCCTAGCCATTCGATTTGGGCTTCAATACCTGATCATGACGCTGGAGGCGCATGAGGCTAAGGACGAGGACTTTAAAAAGATGGTGCCCAAGCTCCAGAGTTACATCCAGGAACTCGTTGCCGCAGCCCCCAAACTGAAGGGACGGTCGGCGAATTACCTGAACACCGCGCTGACGGGTCGCAATCCCATCATTGAAGCCTTTCAACTGGAGCGTTTTCTGGAGCGTGAAGGCTGGAGCACCCGTCCGTTGGACTTTGGCAGCATGTATTCCCAGACCATTCTACCGCTCGCCGAGGAAGAGAATAAAGAAAGTCTGCCTGCGCTCTGGGATGCCCGGATCAATGCGGAAGGTGCCTTTAAAAAAGAAAACATGCCTGAGCCGGAGTTCATCCTGTGGACTCAGAATCAGGTGCCTGCTCTGCGCTGGGCCCGCGCTCGTTACCTGTATGAAAAAGGACCGTCGCCGATCAATGCCATGGCGGACATGCTGAAGCTGATCAAGGAGAATCCGAATCACCCCGATGCGCCAGGATGGGTCAAAGAACTGCGCACGATGGTCAATGAAGCCTCCCCCACACCCGTGAGCGAGAGCGCTGAAAAGCCTGCGAGTGAGTGAGCCATGGTCGCCTGGATGGCCTCGTTGATGCGCAGTTTCCAGCATGCCTTTGCTGGCATCGCCTGGGCTCTGCGCACCCAGAGAAATCTGCGCCTGCACGCTCTTGCCACGGTTTCTGTGATGGTGTGGGGCGTGGTTTCCAATCTCGCGGATTGGGAGTGGGTCGCCATTGGCCTATGCATTGCCATGGTGTGGACGGCTGAGCTTTTTAACACCGCGATCGAGGTCCTGTGTGATCGCCTCACCCAAGAGCCGGATGAGCACATTCGTCGGGTCAAAGACACCGCAGCGGGGGCTGTTTTGGTCACTGCCTTCGTCGCCGCGATCGTGGCTTTGATTATTTTTCTTTAGCAGGAAAGGATCGTTCCCGTCACACCCAGCGTTCTCTGGTCATTGCTGCACAGTGGACAATAACGACCACTCGTGCTAAAAACGCCCCCCTCATGCCTGACCATCGCTCCTTCACCACCGCCTGCCTCGCCCTTGTGGCGTTTGCTGCCCCTGCCGCAGAGAAAGTGGACTTCAACACGCAGGTGAAGCCCATCCTCGAATCCGCCTGCACGCACTGTCACGGTGCGGAAAAGGACAAAGGCGACTTCCGCATGCACACGAAGGAAGACATGATCAAGGGCAATGAAAACGGCCCAGGTCTGACGGCTGGTGATCTCAAAAAGAGTGCCATCTACACCACGCTGATTCTGCCTGCGGATGATGACATGGTGATGCCACCGGCAAAAGAAGGCCTGCTCGCAGCGGGCCAGATCGAGGTCATCAAAAATTGGGTCGAGCAAGGTGCCGAATGGCCTGCTGGGGTGACTCTGGAGGTGACGCCACGCATCGATTTCGTGAAGCACATCCAGCCCATCCTAGAGCAGAACTGCGTCAGCTGTCATAACCCGGAGAAGGACAAAGGTGAATGGATCCTAACCACCAAAAAACAAGCCTTCGAGACTGGGGAAAACGCTCCAAACATCATCCCGCATCAGCTCAAGAGCTCCATCTTTCATCTCACCACATTGGGCGAAGACGATGACGATCTGATGCCACCCGTGAAGAGCGGCGGACCGCTGAAGAAAGAGGAAATCGCTCTGCTGAAAGGCTGGATCGAACAAGGCGCGGTTTGGCCAGATGATGTGAAGCTGACGGCCAAAGAAAAAGGCGCAGCTCCCACAAACAACCCAGACACCCTCGACCTGGTCAAAAAGATCCACGCGAAGATCGTCGCCACCGCCCAGGAAAAGGCTGAGGCGGACATGAAATCCTACGATGCCAAAATCCCCAAGACGAGCGCGCCTTATTCCATGGTCGCAATCAAGAGCGGCGAGTTCCTGCTCGGCAGCCCTGCCGGCGAAGCCAATCGTGGGGACGACGAAGGTCCGCAGGTGAAGGTGCAGATCAAACCCTTCTGGATCGGCAAGTATGAGGTCACTTGGGATGAGTATGAGCCTTTCCAACTCACCTCAGAAGGCCGCAACAAAGACGGCAGCCGCAAGGTCTGGTCCCCGAATGACAAACCTGAGGATCTCATCTCCCAGCCGACTCCTCCTTACCAGCCGATGGACTTTGGCATGGGCCGGAATGGTTTCCCCGCCATCTGCATGACTCAGCACGCGGCGAATAAATATTGCCAATGGTTGAGTGCTCAGACGGGTCACTTTTACCGCCTGCCGACCGAGGCCGAGTGGGAATACGCTGCCCGCGCTGGCACCACGACCGCTTACTTCTTCGGCGATGATCCCAAAGACCTTGGTGAGTATGCTTGGTATTTCGACAACGCCCCCAACTTCCAATACAGCGTGGTCGGTAAAAAGAAGCCGAACCCTTGGGGTCTCTATGACATCTACGGCAACGTCTGCGAGTGGACGCTGGACCAATACAGCGACGGAACCTACAAGAACTGGGCTGCGGATGCCGCGAAGGGGGTCATTGGCAATCAATGGGTGAAATCAAAGACCCCTTACCCCCACACGGCTCGTGGCGGCACCTACGATGACGACGCTGAATTCCTCCGCAGTGCGTCTCGCCGGGCTTCTGAACCCGCTTGGAAGCAGCAGGATCCTCAGTTGCCGAAGAGCATCTGGTATCTGACCGACGCCACTTGGCTCGGTTTCCGCATCGTCCGCCCCCTGGAAATTCCCTCGGTTGAGGAAATGCATGCGGCCTGGAACAACGGCGTCGCTCGCGAATAATCCGCTTTTTCCCTCCGAAGCGCTGTCTGCACCTGAAGTGTGGGCAGCGCTTTTTTTTGGGGCAATGGAGCGGCTGACTTCATCTCAACCTCACTTTGTCTGTTGTAGGCGCGAAACTCGGAACGTAATGTTTTCCACCATGCAACGTGTCCTTTGCTTTCTCGCCCTCTGTTTCCTCTGCCTGACGACTCTCACGGCTCAGCAGCAGCCGGGAGAAATGATCGACGATCGAGAGTTGCGGGCTTGGGCAGACAAAGGTGATGCGGATTCGCAGTTCGAACTTGGGCTGCGATTGCTCACCGGTGAAGGTTTGAAAAAGGACGAGGCTGAAGCCGTGACATGGTTGGAAAAGGCCGCCAATCAAAAGCATCTGCGCGCCCAGTTCGTCATGGGGACGATTTACGAAGAGGGAGTTGGCGTGAAGAAAAACACAGCCACTGCTTTGGAATGGTTCCGCAAATCGGCTGAAAATGGATTCGCCCCCGCTCAACACGCCATCGCCATGGCTTACGACCTGGGTCAGGGTGTGAAACAAGATCCGGTCAAAGCCACCGAATGGCTGGAGAAGGCCGCCGATCAGAACTTTGCCCAAGCGCAGACCGCCCTCGCAGCCAAGTATGAGCGCGGGTTTGGTGCCCCGAAGAGCGCCTCCAAAGCAGCGCTCTATTATCTGCGTGCTGCCCAGCAGGATTGGGTGCCTGCCATGGGTCGGCTCGCTGGGCTTTATTACTCTGGCAATGGTGTCCCGCTGGATTATCGCCGTGCCCGGGCTTGGTATCAGCGCGCGGCCCGCAGCGACGACCCCTGGGCCGTGAATAACATTGCTTGGTTTCTCGCCACCTGCCCTGAGGAGAGCTTGCACAATGGAGAACAGGCCGTCCAGCTCGCCACCCGTGCCCTGCGCATCATGGACGAGTCCGGCCAAGATCAGCGCTATGAAATGATCGATACCAAGGCCGCCTGCCTTGCCCGCAATGGAGAGTTTCTCGAAGCCATCCTCTGGCAGAAAAAAGCTCTGGCTCTGCTGCCTGAGGACAAAGAGCTCACGCCTGAGGAAAGAAAATCGTTGGAGACCGAATTCAACACTCGTCTGAAGCTCTATCAGAAACAGACACCCTACACGGAGCCTGCGCCTGAGACGGTCGAAGAAACCGCGCCCCTGCCTCAGGACACGATTCTCCAGGAAGAAGGCATCCCCAGCGGTGCCCCGGAGAAACCCAAAGCTAAAAAGGGCAAGGCCAAGGGCACGGTGGTTTAACATCACCAAAACGGGCAGAAAGGCTCCTTGGGGCACTCGCCGTGGATCAATCGTGCTGTGGAATGCGCAATTTCCGCTCATCTGCGCGCAATCCTTGCAAGACCCAGCGGAAGCGGCACGGTTACACTTGCGTCGGGTGCTTTGAACCATCGTCTTGCTGTCCTGTGTGAGGAGGGCGAAGGGATAAAGTCCACCGGTTGTGTCGTCATTCTGTTTTCCCCATTCGCTTTTTTATCATGTCCACCGTCGCTGTTCGCTCTGCTGCCCTGCCTCCTGCCATTCCTGGACTGGTGCGCCGGTTCCGACAACCCAAGAAAAACATCCCTCAGACCAAGGCCGATCGGGATTTTGTGCTCAAAGCCGTGCGTGAATACGCGGAGCAGACCAGACTGGTGCCGCCGGTGCCGATCGATGAACTGCAAGTCCACACGGACAAGATCATGTCCCTGAATGGCATCGAAAAGGCCTATCGAGACTACACCGGGGTGCTTTTGGCCAATGAAACCTGGCGTGAGTCCCTGGCGAGTGTGCCCTTTGAAAAACGTCTGCTGCTGATGCCCAAATGTCTGCGCATCGAGAGCAAGTGTCCGGCTCCGTTTGATGAATTCGGTCTGCTTTGCAAGCAATGCGGTCTGTGCAGCATCCAGGACTTCCAAAATGAGGCGGAAAAGCTGGGTTATGCCGTTTTGGTCGCGGAAGGCAGCGCGATTGTGATGTCGCTCATCCAGACAGGGAAGATCGAGGCCATCGTCGGCATTTCTTGCCTGCCCGTGCTGGAGCGCACCTTTCCCTATGTGGAAGCAGCGGCGATCCCCGCCGTGGCCGTGCCCCTGCTGCAAGACGACTGCATCGACACCACCGTCGATGTCGATTGGGTCTGGGACTACATCCACCTGACCAGCGAGGACAAAACACGCCGCCTCAATCTCAATGCGCTGCACGATGAAGTGAAGACCTGGTTTGAGCCTGAGGCGCTGGAGGCCTTGCTGGGCAAACCCAGCTGCCAGACGGAACAAATCGCTCGTGAATGGTTGGGCCGGGCGGGCAAGCGCTGGCGGCCCTTTTTGACCATCGCTGCCTATCAGGCCCTACGTGAAGACCCTGAAGCACCCATCTCGGATGATCTCAAACTCGCGGCCATTTCGGTGGAAGCTTTTCACAAGGCCTCACTCATTCACGATGACATCGAAGACAACGATGCCGAACGGTATGGCGAGCCCACCCTGCACTCGGAGCATGGCGTGCCTGTGGCGTTGAATGTCGGTGATTTGCTCAT
>JAIXVB010000291.1 GCA_027483245.1 Verrucomicrobiaceae bacterium
CCTTCCAGTAGCGAGTGAAAGCCTGACCAAACTCCGCCCGCAATCGCTCAGGATGAGGCGTCACAATCACCAGTCGGCGATCATAACGCGCGGGAGCCGTGGACTCACGCGGCTTTAAAATGTAGGGCCCGAGCAGGGTCAGCAACAGAGCGCCGCCAATGGCCAATTCCTTGCGCCGACGAGAAAAGAAAGAGTTCGAGGCCACAGGCTCCATGAACTGCATCCAAGCTGAGACCCAGGATGCGAGCAAGCGACACTGCTGGGTTTTTCACCACGAGACCGGATTCACCCCGTGACTCCGAACACCAGCGATTCAGTCTCCCCTTTGATGCCGTGTCGGCATTTGTCTAAACGCGAATGTCTATTTTCGTTACCAATTTACAACCGTATAGGCAGCGCACCTTCGACATGAACAATCTCCATCTAGCGGTTCAATTCTTCCTTCAAATTGCTGTCATCCTCCTCGCCTGCCGTGTGGTCGGAGCCATCGCCGCTCGGTTTGGTCAGCCCCAAGTGGTCGCCGAAATGATCACCGGAGTCATGCTCGGGCCCTCACTGTTTGGCGAGTTGGCACCCGATTTCCAAAAGTGGCTTTTCCCATGGGATGCCAAACAGATGACACGCGACACCTCCTGTTATCTCTTTCCAGCCTCCCAACTCGGTTTGGCACTCTACATGTTCATCGTCGGCATGGAGTTCCGCGTGGACATCGTCAGGAAGCGCTTCAAGAGCTCCGTTGCTGTCTCAGTGGCGGGCATGGTCACTCCGTTCCTGCTTGGAGCTGGCCTCGCCTGGGTGCTGTTTCATCACACCGAACTCTTCCCCAAGAAAACCTCAATCACCGAGGCCATGCTCTTTCTTGGGGCTTCCATGTGCATCACCGCTTTCCCCATGCTGGCACGCATCATCCATTTCAAAGGACTCGCGGGCACCACGATGGGCACCGTGGCGATTGGAGCAGGCGCGATTGATGACGCCATGGCTTGGATCCTTTTGGCCATCGTGCTCGCCAGCTTTGATGGAGATGCCAGCCATGCGATTTATAATATCGGCGGAGCAGTGGGATATGTCGCGTTCACCCTGCTCTTGATCAAACCCCTCCTCGCCAAAGCCTCAGGTTTGATGATCCAAAATGGCAAACTGACCGAAGCTGGGCTGGTTATTGGGATCGCCATGATGGCTCTTGGTGCGTGGTTCACCGACATGATCGGTCTGCATGCCGTTTTTGGTGCCTTCATCATGGGCACCGCCATGCCCCGTGGCACGATGGCAAAAGATCTGATCGCACGCATTCAGCCTCTCGCCGTGGCGCTGCTTCTGCCGCTCTTCTTCACTTACTCAGGGCTGAATACAAAAATCGGTCTGCTCAACACCTGGTTCCTGTGGGGCATGTGCCTCGCGGTCTTCGCCGCAGCCGTCTTGGGCAAATGGGCCGCCTGCACACTGGCCGCACGCGCCACCGGCATCTCTGGGCGTGAAGCCATGGGCATTGGCATCCTCATGAATGCTCGCGGTCTCATGGAACTGATCATCATCAACATCGGCCTTCAGCGTGGCATCATCTCCGAAGGTCTGTTTGCGACACTCGTCATCATGGCCGTCGTCACCACCCTCATGGCCAGCCCCATCTTTGATCGCCTCGTCGGCAAAGGCACCGCTCAGATGGAGCCCGAGCCTGGAGCCGAAGAAGAAAAAGATTCCCTGCCCGTGGCGATGTAACCGTCATCCATGGCAGTTCATTGTTCAGCCCCGCCTGCGGGGCTGTTCTTTGAACCCACCCTGCTCGTCACGTTCCCAGACATGCTGAAGCATGAACAATGTGCTCCAGCCAAGCGAACAGGATTAACCGAACTGAAAAATCCTGTGAATCCTGCTCCTCCTGTCAATCCTGTAACCAAACCCATGAAACATCTTGGGGACTGTTTGCAGAGGAGTCTGAACTAGCGCCGACCCAGTCTGACATCCATCCAAACCGCCGCCAGCAAGACCGAGCCTCGCACAATGAGTTTGGCCTCCGGTGACACCGACATCAGCGTCATGCCATTCAGCAGAGTCACCATGATCAGCGCGCCGAGCAGCACGCCCAGAACCGTGCCCCGCCCGCCGCGCAGACTCACCCCGCCGATCACACAGGCCGCCACAGCGTCCAGCTCCATCCATTCACCGAGGTCGGTGGTCGAGTTGCCAGTGTAAGAGGTCAGCATGAACCCCGTCACCGCGACCAAGCCGCCCATCAGGGCAAAGGCCCCCACGACCACCCGACCGACAGGCACCCCGGAGATCACCGCCGCTTCCGCATTGCCACCGATGGCATACAGGTAACGACCAAAAGGCGTGTGCTGGGTCAGCACCTGAACACTCAAAGCCACCGCCGCAAAGATCACCACCGGCAACGGAATGCCCCGGTGTCCATTGGCCACCAGCAACAGCAGCACCACCGCTTGGATCCTGACAAACAGACGCAGAAAAACGGCCTCACCCTCTTCTGCCAACACGCCCCCCGCAGATCGCTGTGCACGACTCCACCACGCCTTCAAAATCAGCCCCAGCGCAATCACCCCCGCCAATCCCCAGCTCAGCCACGGCGGCAGATAATAGGTGCTCAGCAGCGAGTAGAGATTGGTTTGCCCACCCGGCACGATCGGCACCGTTTGGTTCTCGATCACCAGCCAAAAAAGGCCGCGAAAAATGAGCAAGCCGGCCAAAGTCACAATGAACGCAGGAATGCGTTCCTTCACCACCAGCAGCCCTTTGCCACACCAGATCAGCAGACCGATCCCCAGGCCAAGACTCAGCGAGATTGGCGCAGGCACTCCATGGCGTGTCGTCAGCACGGTGGCGATCCCACTCAGCAGCGCCAGGCCACTGCCCACCGACAAATCAATGTGCCCAGGCAAGATCACCAGCAGCATCCCCATCGCCAACGTGGCCGTGATGGAGAGTTCCGTCATCAGTTGCGAAAGGTTTCGCGCCGCGAGAAAATTCGCGTCGGTAAGCGCGAAGAACCCACAGATCCCAGCCAAGGCGAGGGCGATCGAAAAGTCGCGAAAGGACAAAGAGCGTGACATGAACCCGAGGCTCATAACAAAAGCCACCCCTGCTTGTCACGGTGAAAGTTTAATGGACCTAAGGAGACGCCGATGAACGTGGGTTATCACCGGGGGCCAGGAGGCAAACCTCATCCTCCGGCGAAACTTGGGCGAGCTTCAACAGACAAGACCGCTTTCTTCATCTCCTGCGCTGATCATTGACGGAAAAGAAGGTCCGCTTCGCTCAATAGCCCCGCACAGGACTCCGAAAACCATCAACCATCCGCTATCAACCATCAGCCCATTTGAGTTGATGGCTGATTGTGGATGGCTCCCGAAGAAGTGTCGCAGGCATTTCTGCCTGCCGTCTTCATCTTCCGTGCGGATGAATCAGCAGCTCCCCTCCGCCCAAAAGCCTCCGCACAAGGCTCTGAAAACCATCAACCATCCGCGATCAACCATCAACGGGTTCAGATCAGCCACCTAGGTTGCTCTTCAGCCACCTCGCATCATGCGCAGTAGAAATCTTGCATTCCACACGCATCGTTCTTGCCAACAGCACCGAGGCTCGCCCTTGTAGGCCGATCCTTTCTGAAAAGGTCTTCAGAGTCTCTACAGTGAGTCGCTTATGCCCTAAAACCACTATCTACCAACATACCTTTGGCGAAAGTAATGAATCAACTCCTGCCATATTCCAAGAACCGCAGCGATGAACAATGACCCACCACCAGTAGCGGCTGTAGCAGCAGCGCAGACTCCAAAAAACCTGATCAAGGTCAAAGACGATCCAGAACCGGTTGGATTTGATGCGGTGGAAGATAAGTTCAAGATCGCCACATCCACTAAATGCAGTTGGGCAGACGGAGGCACATTTGAGACTAGGGATTTGCGGAAACGAATCGAGCCTTGGCTGACTGCCCTCTTTCAATCTGAACACCTGTCCCTTTTGGCTGGATCTGGGCTCACCCATGCCGTGCATTTTTTAGCCAAGGGGGTTGGAGCCGCAGGAATGGACCGAATTACTTTTTCATGCCATGCCCAGAAGATAACAAACAAAGCAAATGACAGCGCAACAGCGACAGGCAGGGCAATGCCAAATTGCGAGGACGATATTCGGGTAGCTAATGAATTGTTGCGTGGGCTGAAGATTCTCGGTTGCACTACTGTTGCTGAAAAGCTTCGATCCGACCTCACCAATAACCTGCAAAAGCTAGCCGACTCAGTTCTGCTAAGTGAAAGAAGTATCGCAACGGCCGAGAACGAGAAAAAGGAGGAAGCCTTCAATCTGCTGGTAAATTTCCTCATGAGTTTTGCAGCACGGAACGGCACCCGTGACAGGTTGCAAATCTTCACCACAAACTACGACCGCTTGATAGAGTGTGGTGCGGAATTGGCGGGTCTACATCTTCTTGATCGTTTTGTTGGGCAGCTTTGCCCGCTCTTTCGCTCATCACGCCTCGACCTAGACATGCACTACAACCCGCCGGGCATCCGAGGTGAGCCTCGCTACCTTGAAGGAGTGGCAAGGCTAACAAAACTCCATGGCTCTCTAGATTGGGTGCAGGTAGGCAAAGATATACGCCGGATGGGTCTGCCATTCGGCGCCGAATCGGTCGCCCCATACCTCAAGGCACCTGGGCTCGATTCTGCCACCGCTCACGAGTTGATGATCTACCCCAATGACGCCAAGGATCGCGAAACCAGCCACTACCCTTATGTAGAACTCTTTCGCGATTTGGCAGCAGCCACATGCCGCCCTAACAGCACATTAGTCACCTATGGCTACAGTTTTGGGGACGAACACATCAACCGAGTGATTGAAGACATGCTGACCATCCCTTCAACCCACTTGGTGGTCATCGCTTTCAATGACCCAATGGGACGCATTATGGCCACCTATGCCAAGCTCGGAAGGCCAGACCAAATCAGCCTGTTAATCGGACCCGCACTCGGCGATCTCAAGACGCTTACCGAAAACTATCTGCCAAAATCCGCGATTGATCGCACTACAATGAGAATGGGCGAACTCTTGCGGCGTCGCTTTAGTCCAGGAGATAAAGATGGGACGCAAACCGCCCAGGCCACCAACCCTGAAGGAGATGTAGCATGAGTTCTCCCATGGGATTTTCAGAATCCTTGCGCATCGGTGCAATTGATTTTGTTTCGCCTGACGAAATCAAGGTCGTTCTCGACATCGAAGCGCCTGATTCCGTTGCCCTTAATGCTGGGCATCCTCGCCCCTTTCCGCGTCTAAACAGTTATGTCCTCATCCCCAATGACGATGGTTATCTTGTGGGGCAAATTGAATGGCTAACTGTCGAACGCTCAAACTATCCCAAGCGCAAAGGCACTCAGCAGGACTTCGGTTTGATTGACCTACCGTTCCCATTGAGAAAGATGAGTCTGAATCCGATTGGCACTCTTGCCAATGCGGGGGCTCGCGATAAGGAGGGGAACGATACTTATCGATTCCGCCGTGGCGTGGACTCTTTCCCGTCGATCGGTGATTCGGTGTTAGTCCCCACGCAACGCCAGCTCAAAGCGATAGTCGAATCTGGTGAAAACCGTCGCATCAAGATAGGCACCAGCCCCTTAGCCGCTGACGCAACGGTGATGATCGACCCTGACCGCCTCTTTGGACGGCACCTGGCAGTCTTGGGCAACACTGGGAGCGGAAAATCCTGCTCGGTCGCTGGCTTGATCCAATGGTCGCTACAAGCTGCACGCGAGGCACACCCGGACAAAACGCCGAATGCGCGCTTTATCATTCTTGATCCCAATGGCGAATATTCGAAGGCTTTCAAAGCAACGGAAGGTGCTAAGATTTTCTCCATCGAACCCAACGCAGTCACTGGAAGCGCTCAGCTTCAGGTTCCACTGTGGTTCTGGAACAGTGCCGAGTGGTGCGCTTTCACACAGGCTAGCGGAAGAACTCAACGCCCTATCCTTCGCCGTGCGCTTAGAGAGATTAAAGCGGGACGAACTTCAAAGCCAAATGACTCACCTGAGGAAAAGCAACTTTCGCTAAGGCGCTATTTATCATCACAACTAATCACAATTAGAGCGCTGATCGAAACGAATGCCATAAAGACCGAAGAATCAAAGTTTGGCTATTATCTGAAGTCCGTTAAAGAGGACATTGATGGGAAAATTGCTTTGCACGATGATCTCGCTGCGGAACTGAACGCACTTTCCAACGCGATTAATGAGGCGCTTGTTGAGACGTTCAAATCATTCTTCAATAAAGTGACTCAAGAAACGGTGGAATTTTATCGGTCCTTCACAGAGGCACTGGTGATGACAATTTGTTCGGCTCTAGATGCCGCTCTCGGAAAAATTGGTGGCATAATTTACCAAGAAGGCCCCGAAGAGGATTGCCCGATAGCATTCAATATAGAAACCCTCGCTGATCATATCGACGGTATTGCCGCGAAGGAGAAATCCTCGCAGTTTGTGGATTTCCTCACCATGCGGATTCGGACAATGCTGTCTGACTCCCGCATGAAGCCTCTCATGGGTGGGACCAATGAGGTCACCCTTGATGCATGGCTAACAAACCATCTTGGAGACATTCAGGCATCCAATGGAACTGTTACAGTCATTGACCTGTCTCTTATGCCCGCCGAATTGATTCATATTACGACAGCGGTAATTGCACGAATGATTTTTGAAGCCTTGCAGCGCTATCGCAAAATGCACGCGGAGCGCAAATCATTGCCCACGGTCATGGTGATGGAAGAGGCCCATTCCTTCATCAAACGATACAAGGAGGAGGTCGAGAACCAGGATGCTTCTGCCATTTGCTGCCAAGTGTTCGAGAAAATCGCGCGTGAAGGACGAAAGTTTGGCTTGGGCCTAGTGCTATCATCACAACGTCCTTCGGAGCTTTCTCCCACTGTGCTGTCCCAGTGCAACAGCTTCCTTTTGCATCGGATCAACAACGACCGCGACCAAGAGCAAGTTCACAAACTTATTCCCGACAACCTGAAAGGCCTTCTGCGTGACCTTCCATCACTGCCGTCACAACACGCCATCCTTTTAGGCTGGGCGTCCGAGCTTCCAGTTTTGGTGCGCATGCGTGACGTTCCCAAGGAAAATCAGCCGCAATCCGATGATCCTGATTTCTGGGATGTCTGGACTGGAAAGAAGCCACGCGAAATTGATTGGAAAGACGTTGCGGATGACTGGCAAAAGCAAGACACCGCCGCACCAACAAATGAAGAAGTAAGCGAGCTGTCAGTGAATGAAGACACAAGACACACATGCATCACTGATGATACAGACGACATACCCTTTTGAGTCTTCCAGTGTGAGAACATCTCCATCTATCTAAAGCGTCAACTTGCGAATCCTGACCGACACTATCCAAAACAATTGTGCACATCGTGGACTAACAGCGAGGTGCAATGGAAGCGGACGCCTTCCGAAACTGGATGCTGACTTTCCTCTTCTTATGCCGCTTCACGGATAACGAAAAGACGACAGCGAAGAAGCAATGGAGACGAAATGATCTCAGTGAGGGCGGTGATATTCTGGAGGCCTTCGGTATTCAGCGCTTTCGAGGGCCTCTTGGCCTGCGAAAGCTCCAGAGGGCTGGAGCACTCCAGAACGCTGCCGCGTTGGAGTGGGTTCTTCTGAAGTGGGGAACTCAGTCTGAAAGTCTGATGCTCTTGGTTCTGCGCTTCCTCGGACTCTCCAGGGCAAGGCAGGGCTTGAGTCCGGGATGGAGAGGGAGCCTGGGGGCTCTGGGGCTTTCGAGGGTTTCTTGAGCGCATCGTTCTCGACTGAGGCGGATGATGATTCATTTCCTGAACCAGCGTGTCAGGTATTCCTGGGAAGCTGCCGGAAGTGGGGAGTATGTGCGCCGAATGAGGGGCGGCTCGTGGGAACTCTTGGGGTGGGTTTCATAGGGAGTCTCGGTCCATGACGGCTCTTGGGGTGGGTTTCATGGGGAGTCTCGGTCCATGACGGCCACGGCTTGTCTTTTCCATCTGACCCTGAGGGGATGGGCTCTCCAGGAGCAGGTTTGGGGGGCTGCCCTGGGTGGCGGCCAGGAAAAGGGCCGTGGAAGCGCGAAAACCTTGCTGGGTTTTGAAAATACCTTCCAGGGTTTTCAGAATAACTTGCTGGGTTTTGAAAATACCCCTCAACCTTTTTCCAAAACCCCTTACCCTTTTTGCAGGACCGCTTGCCTTTTTCCGACAAAGGCTTGCCTTTCTCTCACAAAGGCTTGCCTTTTTTCCGCAAAGGCTTGCCTTTCTCCTGCAAAGGCTTGCCTTTCTCCCGCAAAGGCTTGCCTTTCTCTCACAAAGGCTTGCCTTTCTCCCGCAAAGGCTTGCCTTTTTCCCGCGAAGGCTTGCCTTTTCCGCAGGACCGCATGCCTTTTCCGCAGGACTGCATGCCTTTTCCGCAGGACTGCTTACTCTTTTTCCAAAACCCGTTACCTTTTTTCAAGGACCGGCTGCCTTTTTTCTTCTGCGAGCGGCGGTTGCGAGGCTGGGAACTCAGAATGCTGAGGATTCTTCCAGCAGGGCATTCTTTCCGGTCGGCCTTGGGTGGAGCCGCTTGTCAAATTTTGGGGCAGACTGTGGGGATGGGTGTTGGGGGCTGTTCTTTTCCCCGAAATCTGCGGCTTCTGCGAAATCTGTGGATGATCTTTTCCTTTCTCGGCGGACGTGAGACCTCAACGCGCTGAAGAATCGAGGAGGAGGACGATACAGGATCCAAGAGCACTTTGAGCCTTTTCTGGGAGGAAGAGTAGGAGTAGGAGAAAGAGAAGGATGTCTGGCCATCGAACTTCAGAGCCGCTCACCCTTTTCTCTTTCTCAGAAATCTGCGGCTTCTGCGAAATCTGTGGATGATCTTTTCCTCTCTCGGCGGACGTGAGACCTCAACGCGCTGAAGAA
>JAIXVB010000572.1 GCA_027483245.1 Verrucomicrobiaceae bacterium
GAAGTCCCGACTCCACGCCCGAAGCCAGAACGCTTTGCCAAAGACATCGCCCTCTTCGCGGCCCAACCTGCGGAAACAGGCGGCATCGTTTTCACGGGCAGTTCCAGCATTCGTTTGTGGAAGACGCTGAAGAAAGACTTCCCGGGCCTGCCAGTGGTGAATCGCGGGTTCGGCGGCAGTGTGGCCCATGACTTGATCGTTCACTTTGACACCGTGGTGGCCCGCCATGAGCCCAAGGTCATCGTGACCTACACGGGCAGCAATGATCTGAATGCCAAGCTCAGCACGAAGGAAGCCCTGGCGGATTACACCCAGTTCCTCGATCTCGTGCACCAGCGTTTCCCCAAGACACGAGTCATCATTACCTCCGTCAAAATCAGCGAAAAACGTCTGGCGCAGATCCCCCAAGTTCACGAGCTGAACCGCCTGCTCAAAGACTGGACGCAGGGTAAAGATTGGGTGCGATTTCTCGATTGCACCAGCTACCTGGCCGATGAAAAAGGCCATCCGATCCGCAAATATTACGTGAAGGATCTCCTTCATCTCAGCCCCGAAGGTTACGCCCGCTGGACGCAAGTTCTGGACCCGGTGCTCCGTGAAGAATGGGCCAAGGCCCAGTGATTCTCTGCCTGACCCGCGACAGACAAGCCGATTGACAGCGCCCTCTCATCGCCCCCTCTTTTCATCGCCATGAAGCCTGACTCCACCACCCACGCTCTCAGTGTGAATCGTCGCGCCTTTCTCACTCAATCGGCCTATGGCATCGGCGGCATGGCCTTTGCCTCGCTGCTGAATGACGGGCAAGCAGGCGTGGCGGGAGCGATGACAAAACCGCATCTGCCGGTGAAGGCCAAGCGCGTGATCTTCCTGTGCATGGCGGGTGGCCCTTCTCACCTGGAGACCTTTGATTGGAAACCGAAACTGAAGGAACTGGATGGCAAGGCCTTCCCGGAATCCTTCACCAAAGGTCAACAGCTCGCGCAGCTGCAGGGTGCGGAATTGAAAGCGCGTGGTGCCTTCTGTGGTTTCCAAAAATGGGGTCAATCAGGCCAGGAGATTTCCGAACTCTTCCCTCACATCGGCAGCATTGCCGATGACCTTTGCATCGTCCGCTCCATGCAGACAGAGCAGATCAATCATGACACGGCGCATGCTTTCATGAACACGGGCAGCATCATCAAAGGACGCCCCAGCATGGGCTCTTGGCTGCTCTATGGGCTGGGCTGTGAGACCAGTGATCTGCCGGGTTTTGTGGTGCTGACTTCCGCAGGTAAAACCGGGCAACAACCAGTCTCCGCAAGGCAATGGTCCGCAGGCATCCTGCCCAGCAAGTATCAGGGCATCCAGTTCCAGGCCAAGGGTCAGCCTGTGCATTATCTGGGCAGCCCCGAAGGTGTTTGCCAGAGCACGCAACGGCAAGTGGTGGAGGAGATTCAGCGGCTCAATGGCATGCTGGTGCAGGAGAAACTTGACCCTGAAATCCAGACCCGCATCGCCCAGTATGAGATGGCTTTTAAAATGCAGTCCAGCGTGCCAGAGCTGACCGACATGAAGAGTGAACCGCAGCACATCCTGGATCTCTACGGGGTGAAGGAACCGGGCGATGGCAGCTTTGCTAGCAACTGCCTGCTCGCACGCCGACTCGCTGAACGCGGCACCCGCATGATCCAGCTCTACCACCGCGCCTGGGATCATCACGGGGGCATTGAAGAAGGCATGAAGACTTCAGCCGCCGATGTCGATCGTGCCACGGCTGCGCTGATCAAGGATCTGAAGCAGCGGGGGATGCTGGACGATACGCTGATTCTCTGGGGAGGTGAGTTTGGCCGCACTCCGATGGGACAGGGCACGGGGCGTGATCATCACATCCTGGCCTTCAATGTCTTCATGGCAGGCGGTGGCGTGAAGCCGGGGTTCAGCTATGGCGCGACCGATGAACTCGGCTACCGTGCGGTGGAGGATGTGGTGCATGTGCATGACCTGCACACGACCATGCTGCATTTGCTCGGCATCGATCACAAACGCCTCACGGTGAAATACCAAGGGCTGGATGTGCGCCTGACCGGAGTCGCTGGAAACTTGGTCAAGAAGCTGATTGCCTGATCTTTACAACCAAGGCTGCCACGTGCGAGAGTTGCCCTCATGCTCTGGCGCCTTCTTTCTGCGATCATCTTGCTCTTCTGGGCGGTGATGACAGGTCTTGTCATTCGTGACACCTACTTCCCAGATCATTCGCGGTTTGCGATCGTGCCGCCGCGTTTTGTCTTCGATCTCTTTTTGACCCAGGCCGCAGCGACAAACAACACGCTGCACTTTTATCACGACCGTGAGAAACTCGGTCACACGACCTTTGCCATCCGCAAAAAATCTGAGACTGAAGATCCCCCGACCTACGCGCTGCTGGCCACCGGAACCGTGCAACTGCCCGACGAAGGTGAAAAAACCACCGAAGTGAACTTTCGAATCAATGGTGAACTGCTGGATGCGGAGCGCTGGCAGAACATGGACTTGGAAATCAAAGTCGCCGCCACCAAAACGGAAGCCAGCATCGCCTGGAAAGTCGGAGACAAGCTGCCGGAGATCGAAGTGAAGCAGGGCAATCAGGTGATCATGAACAGCGCCATGCTGAAGACGATGATGGCCCTGAAAACACCGGCCACCGGTCAGTTCGGATGGATGTCGCAAATCCAAGCCGGAGCTGCGGATTCAAACACGGCCTCACCGCTGGTCGCCCGAGAAGGCATCATGGATCTGGCGGGCAAACAACGGCGCTGTTACATCATCAGCCTTAAGGTGCTGAAGCTGGAAGAAGTCCGCGCTTACTTCACCGAGGTCGGTGAACTCGCCCGCATCGAACTGCCGCAGGGTTATCGATTGATCGAGCCCATGATGCATGGCCTGGAAGCCAATATGAACACGATGCAGTAATTTTTGCACAGCCTCGCTCCCTTCGGAGTCTGAGTTCCCCCTTTCATGATCGAAATCGAAAACCTCACGATGAACTACGGCGCACTCAAAGCGCTCGATGGTCTCTCTCTCAACATTCAGCCTGGGGAACTGTTTGCCTTTCTCGGCCCCAATGGAGCTGGCAAGACAACGGCGATCAAACTGCTGACCGGGCTGATGAAACCCATGAAGGGTGAGGTGAAGCTCTGCGGCATCGACATTCAAAAGGAACCTCTCAAGGCCAAGGCCCTGCTCGGTTATGTGCCCGATGTGGCGGTCTTTTATGAGAAGCTGACGGCTCCCGAGTTCATGCACTTCATCGCGGATCTGTTCCTCATGGATGTTCGTCATGCAGCGATGCGAACGAATGAACTCTTCACCCAATTCAATCTGCATGAGCACTGCGGTCAGCGGATCGAAAACCTCAGTCACGGCACACGTCAGAGGCTCGCCATCGCCAGCGCCCTGCTGCATGAGCCCAAGGTCTTTGTCATTGATGAACCCATGGTCGGTCTGGACCCGATCCATGCACGTGTGGTGAAGGAAGAGCTCAAACGCCAAAGCCAAGCGGGAGCCACCGTGCTGATGAGCACACACCTGCTGAACATCGCGGAAGAGTTGGCCGATCGCATCGGCATCCTGCATCGCGGGAAGTTGCTCTTCGTGGGCACTTTGCAAGAACTCAGGGCCGCGCAGGAAAAACAAGGGCTGAAGCTGGAGGAGATCTTCCTGGAGATGGTTTCTTGAACCGGATGTTTATGCTTGCCACCGCGACCACTTTTTGAGACGAAACTGTCATGCCTGTAGCCCCACCACCCCCGCTCAGTCTTTTTACCCTGAAGAATGGCATTATCGAAAGTGCTGCCAGCCAGAATTTGGTCGATGCCTTTGCAGCTGACTTTCAGGGCTTGCATCACTTTGGCAGCAAGATTGGTGCTGCGCTCGACCTCGGTGAACCCTGGACAGGCACGCTCCAAGAAGAGGATCTGACTGTCAATTACGCCTACTTTGGCGAGGGCACTGGACCTCAAGATCCTGGCGCAGGTGCCATGATCGGGAAACGAGCCCTGATCTATGAACTGCTCACTCAAGTCACCACGCAGGAGGTCTGAACCATGGCTACTCTCATCACCCCTTCCCTTCGCTCTTCACTGGAGCGCCTCAAGCATGGCGGAGCCGTCAATGGCATCCTGCTCGGCTGGCGGCGTCAGCTTTTGATCAATCTACTGCCGTATGAGGAATATCGCGCGGAGCGCCTGCTGCACACAGTGCTGGATGCTCAGAATCATTTCCTCAGCGGCGGTGATCGTCACGTGCAGACCTTTTGGTTCGGCTATGACACCTGCCATGCCCTGGTGTTGTTTCGTCGCGACTGCACCCTGATCATTCTGCACACCCGCGCCGAAGAAGGAGACTTTCTCAAACGTGCGGCCCAGACCTTTCTGGAAGATAGCCAACTGCTGATCGAGGCTCTGTTGAATCCCTCCCTGGTGGACGGAGGCGACACGCAGCTTTTGCCGGATGACGGCAGCATCGATACCCACACGCATTTGATCAATCGAGTGGCCTGAATGAAAAAGCTCCACGGAACTGAATCCGTGGAGCTTCGAATCGGTTAGCAGGACTGGATTTACTTCGCAGGCAAGACCTGCACAGCATCCAGATGCACGTTCCCTTTGGAACCTTCCGTGCGGTAGATCACCGCAGCTTCCTCACCGGCATTGAACTTGAAGGTGCCAAGGCGATGCGTGCCATTCTTGCCTTCAGCGGCCACGCTTTGATTCACCGTGAAGGTCTTTTCACCATCGGCACTCAGCACGGAAACAGGCGCTGCTTTGGCGCGGTTTTCATGAGGCTGGTAATAGAGGACCACTTCGTAGTTGCCGGTTTCTTTGACCGCAAAGGAGAAGCGTGCGCTGGCACCCTTGTCCTGGCCATAGCTGTAATGCTCACCGACAAAAGGTTTGAGGCTTTCACCCTTTGTCCACTTGCCCACGAGTTCAGCATCTTCGTCGTCGATCACCAGACCTTCGAGTTTCTTCGGGTCGAGTGTTTCACTGACGATTTCAGGCAGCTTCTTGGCATTCGCAGGCAGGTAAAGAGCACCCTCAAGAGAGTCGCGGCGCATCGCTCCAGGCTGATTCATGAGGTCCTTCAGGATGTCCAAATACTGCTCATACACACCCCGCGGTGTGGTGTGATGACGTACACTGATCCAGGCTGCCTTCCCCACCACTTCACCAAACATGCCACAGGTGCGCATCACGCGTGTGCTGCCGAGGGCGAAACGATCCACGCTGATGTTGCGACCGGCCATGAAGAGGTTGGCGATGTCTTTGGAATACAAGCAACGGTAAGGCACGGGATAACCATTTTTACGATCGGTGTGTTTGCCGAACTGCGCGCGTGAGATGAAAGGATTCTCAGGGAACTTCACCGCATACTGCTCTTTCGGATAATGCAGATCCTGGTCCCAGGTCGTGGGCACACAAGCATCGGGGTGAATCACTCCTTTGACCATGTCTTCACCCGGCAGGATGAGATCTCCCACGATGCGCCGTGATTCCCGAGTGCCACCCACGTAGGCCAGCCACTGCATGTCATAACTGCCGTATTTCTCGGGGGAATTTTTCTTCAAGGAACTCACCGCGCCATAGACCGCACGGAAGTTCCAATCACGGATGCGCTCCAAGCCATTGATCGGGTCCTGATCAAACCCGCTCTCCCAGAACCACTCGCCATGCAGATAGTCATCGGCGTTTTCGACGGGTTTGTAGCCTGGATCAAAGCCCGTCAGATTGCTTTTATTCTTCACGCCGTAAGGCTCCAGGGCTTTCGGAGCCGGGAAATCTTCCAGTTTCAAATCCAGCGCCCAAGGGGTCTCGGGCCAGGCTTTGGGTTGAGCTGATTTTTTCAGCACCCACATGTTGCTCATGCCCATGCGGCCTTTTTCCTCTTGCAGGATCGTTGCTCCAGCGAGGAAACCCACGCTGCCATGACCGGTGCAGTCGCTGAAAAACTTGCCCCGAAAGCGGGTCTCTTTGCCCGTCTTGGTATCCAGGCCTGTGACGCTGTGGATCTTTTTCTCATCGCCCTTGGCCATCTCCACCGCATAAACATGGGTGTTGAGAAACAGGTCGATGGTCTTTTCTGCCTTCACCACCTCTTCCTTGAGCTTGTCATTGTATTCATCCGGCGAGGCCGCAGGGCTGTTGCTGGCACGATCTGCGAACTCTTCCACGATCTCGCCCAAATGCGGATAGAGCCCACGACGCGTGCCGCCCATGGCCCAGACCTGGACTTCACTGGAACCATTGCCACCCAAGACGGGGCGATTCTGAATGAAGGCCACTTTCAGGCCTTGGCGTGCGCCACTGATGGCTGCGCCCATGCCGGAGTAACCACCCCCCACGACCACCAGATCGTATTCTTCCGTCTCAGGAGCCACGTCAGGCAAACCGAGAAGTTTTTTACGCAGTTGGTTCGTCGCTGCAACATCCGACGGCGGTGTGAACGAAGCATCCTTGCTCAAGACAATCGCGTCCACACGTCCTTCAAATCCAGTCTGGTCAATCAGTGCGATTTGAGCCTTGTCTTTGATCTCCACGCTGCCCGCTTCTTCCCAGAGCCAGTCTTTGCCCTCAGCACCCAGCACTTTTTTCAAAGGTGTGCCATTCACACTGACCTGGAACTTTCCAGGAGCTCCCGGCGCATCCCAGGGTCCCACCCAATTCTTCGTGCGCACCCACACTTTGTAAGTTCCAGGCTCCGACACAGCGACGGTGGTCTCGGCATTCTTCACGGGCGTTCCCATGCCATGGGCGAGCAGGTAGGGCGACCCCATGATGTCGATGAACTGAGTGTCGAGCATCCAACCGCCATGATTGGAAAAGGACTCAGCCTCCACCCAAAGTTGCTGGGCAGGGGCACTCAAGGCGGTGGCCGCAAGAGCGGCGAGGAGAGGGCGAATTGATTTCATGGATCCGTGGTTGTTTGGCAGGGACGTTCATAAACGACAACGC